>NZ_JBXASS010000002.1:44425-259707 GCF_058809565.1 Dermacoccus sp. MPR-E5
CGACGGCCGGGGCGCATGCGCCCCGGCCGTCGTGTTCGCTCGGTGCGCCGGCCGTTCGGGCCGAAACGCCCGCACCCGCTTCTCGTTCTCGACCTCGCAGGCTCGGTCGAGAACTCGGCGGATGCGGGCGTTTCGGCGTCCGCGTCGATGGTGTTCACCGGCGGGGCCGGTGCCTCGTGATGTCGCGCTCTGCGGCATCGCGGCCGCACACCGTCGGGCGCCCGGCAGCTCTAGCCGCGCCGCAGGTCGCCTGCCCAGATCAGTTCCTTTTTCGAGCTGGACGCCCGCGCGGTGTCGCACCGAGCGGGCAGATGACGAGGGCGAGCCCGCAAGCCCTCGTCATCTGCCCGCCGGATCAGCGTGAGGACGATTCACCGGCTCCAGACGTCGCGCATCCAGGCCTCGACATCGTCGGGGTCGCGCGGCAGCGACGCCGACAGGTTCTCGTTGCCGTCCTCCGTGATGAGGATGTCGTCCTCGATACGCACACCGACGCCGCGGAAACGATCCGGCACCAACTCGTCGTCCGCCTTGAAGTACAGGCCCGGCTCGATCGTGATGATCATGCCCGGCTTCAACTCGGCGTCCATGTAGTCCTCCTTGCGCGCAAGGGCGCAGTCGTGGACGTCGAGGCCGAGGTGGTGGCTCGTACCGTGCACCATCCACCGACGGTGGAACTGGCCGTTCTCCGGGTCGAGCGTCGCCTCGACGTCGACGCCGTCAGGCAGCAGACCCCAGCCGTGCAAACGCTCCGCGATGACGCGGATCGTCGCGGCATGCACGTCCGAGAACTTCGCGCCCGGCTTCGCCGCCGCGAGCCCAGCCTCCTGCGCCGCGAGCACCGCCTCGTACACCTCACGCTGCGCGGGGGAGTACGTGCCGTTGACGGGCAGGGTGCGCGTCACGTCAGCGGTGAACAGCGAGTCGACCTCGACGCCCGCGTCGACGAGGATGAGGTCGCCGTCCTTGATGTCGCCCGTGTTCTTGATCCAGTGCAACGTGTTCGCGTGATCGCCGCTCGCACAGATCGAGTCGTAGCCGACGCCGTTGCCCGCATGGCGTGCATGCAGGCCGAAGACACCCTCGACCCAGCGCTCACCGCGCCCGCGACGCACCGCCTCCGGCAGATCGGCGACGACGGCCTCGAACCCGCGCGCGGTCGCGTCGCACGCCTCGCGCATCTGACCGACCTCCCACGCATCCTTCGTCAACCGCGCCGTCGACAGCCACCGGCCGAGCTCCAGATCGCGCTCCTGCGCCTTCTCGGTGGTGGCCTCGTCGAGGTGGGCGCGGATCTGCTCGACCTGCGCCGTGACGTCGACGTCAGCGTCACGTACGACGAGCACCTCCGTCGCGCCCGCGTCCTTGGCCGCAGCGTCGGGGAACTCATCGATGTGACGAGCGGTGATGCCGAGCTCGTTCGCCATGTCCTCGAGCGTCGGTCGCGCACCGACCCAGAACTCGCCGTAGCGGCTGTCACCGAAGAACTCCTCGGTGTCGCGCCCGGCGAGCGGGCGGAAGAAGATCTGCGCCTCGTGCCCGCCCTCGGCCAGCGGCTCCAGGACGAAGACGGCGTCCGGCTCGCGGTCCGCGCCGAGACCCGTCAGCCACGCGAACGCGGTGTGCGGGCGGAACACGTAGTCACAATCGTTGCTGCGCACCTTCAACCCGCCGGCGGGCACGACGAGACGGGCCCCCTCGAAGGCCGCCGAGAGGGCCTCGCGTCGCGCGGGCGTCAGGTCGGCGACCTCGGCGCGGGGCGTCGGCTCGGTGCCGCGCGGCGCCCACCCGGAGGCGACGAACTCTCGGAAGGCCGCCCCACCCGGGCGGCTGCGGTGCTCTGCTGTCTGCTGCTTCTCACTCACCCGTCCATTCTGCACCCCGGCCCCCGACATGTGGCGGACGGTGTGCGCCCAGTTCGCCGCATCCCCCACAATGGCTGGGCCGACAGAAGTGACGAGACGAGGTGCAGGCGCGACATGGTGAATCCCGACGGCCCCAGGCCACCCCGACACCGCCGTCGGCGACCCCGTTGCCGGCGCCGCGTCGTGCCGCGCCGAGCAGCCCCGAGAGCCGCCCTGTGCAGGCCCACCCCACGAAACCCGCCGCGGCCACGACGAGCGCCCCGCGGATGCCACGTACCGGCGCGACGCGGGTGCGCGGTCGGGCGATGTCCGTCATCCGTCCGAGCGGGCCGCCGACGAAGCCGATCTCGGTGCGCGGCACCAACGACCGCGTCTCCGAGTGGCACACGCGCGCCGTCATCGACTTCTGCCTCCGCCTCGGAGAGGCGATGCTCGTCACCGGCGCATCCGTGGCCGACACCACCGCGTCGCTGCTGCGCGTCGGGCGCGCCTACGGGCTCCAGGGCGCGCACGTCGACATCACCTACACGTCCGTCACGATCTCGATGCATCGCGGCGTGCACCGCGACCCGATCACCGTCATGCGCATCATCATGCACTTCGGCACCGACTACTCGCGGCTCGAGGCGTTGCACCCCCTCGTGCGCGACATCGCCCGCGACCCCGACGACCCGGGCGAGATCGACGACAACCTCTACACCCTCGAACGCATCCTCGAGCAACCGCACGTGTACCGCCGCGGCGTCATCACCTTCGCGTGGGCGCTCATGGGAGCAGGCGTCGCGATGCTGCTCGGCGGCAGCACGGCCATGGTCCTCGTCGCCGGGCTGTCCACGGCGGTCGTCGACCGCATCCAGTACGCCGTCGCGCGCGCCGGTGTCTCCGCGTTCTTCGGGCAGATGCTCGGTGCGATGTTCGCGACGGCTATCGCCGTCGGCCTGCTCGTCGTCCACCAACACGCGGAGACGATCATGTGGCTCGGACAGGTGAGACCCTCCCTGGTCGTCGCCTCCAGCGTCGTCGTGCTCCTCGCAGGCATGAGCGTCGTGACGGCTGCGCAGGACACACTCGACGGCTTCTACCTGACCGCCGGCGCGCGCACCTATGAGGTCGTCCTGCTCACCGGCGGCGTCGTCGCGGGCGTGCTGCTCGTCCTGAGCATCGCCCAGCGCTTCGGCGTCGACCTCGTCATCGTCGAACGCTCCAGCAGCTTCGCCGGCTCTGTTCTCACCCAGATCGTGGCAGCCGCACTCATCGCCGGTGCCTTCGCCGTCTCCGCGTACTGCGCTCCGCGCACCGTGCTCGCCGCCGTTCTCACCGGCGGATTCTCGTGGCTGCTGTTCGGGACGCTCATGTGGGGTGTCGGCACCAGCGAGCCCGTCGCCGCAGGAGGTGCGGCCCTCGTCGTCGGGGCGCTGGCACCATTCGTGGGGACACGGGTGCACGTGCCGAGCATCGCACTGATCACCGCGGGCATCGTGCCCTTGCTGCCGGGGCAGGCGGTCTACCGGGGCATCATGATGTTCATCACCGAGGGCGAGAACACCCTGTGGCAGACCACTCTGCTCAACGCCGTCCTCATGGGCCTCACGCTGTCAGTCGGCGTGTCGCTCGGCACGCTGCTCGGCCGTCAGGTCAGCGCGGGCGCCGACTCGCTCACCGCGCGCGTCGTGCGACGGACCGTCAGCGAGACGACGAACGACACCGCCGCCTGAGCGGCGCGGAGTGCGTCAGCGGACCGTGCTCGAGGCGGTTGCGCTGGCAGGTCGGGCGGTGCCCGAGCTCTGGGCGGGCTTCGATGCTGCGGATGACGAGGCAGGCGCCGAGGACGCACCCGACGACGACGGCGCGACGCTCGTCGTCGGCACCGCCGCCGGAGTCGTGCCACTGGCCGTCGAGCCGGCGTCACCCTTCTTGGTCCACGACCAGCTGGCGAGCAGCGCCGTCAACGCCGACTCGTCGCGGGCGGCGTCAGCCTTCGCGCCGGTCAGGGTGACGGAGTACAGCACCTTGTCGTGCGCGAGCATCACGTAGCTGCGCTTGAGGTCGACGTTCTTCTCCGTCGAGGTCGCCGTGAAGCCGACGGCCTTCTCACCGCCGACGGTGCGGTCGGGCAGGGCGGCCACCGATGCGCCGCTCTGCTTGGCCTGCAGCGACGCCCGGCGCAGCGTGCCCTCCAGCTCGGGCGCAGGCGTGACGCTGGAACGCGCGACGACGATCGTGGGCGCGACGTCGTGCGCGAGAGTCGACGACGACAGGTAGGCGACCGATTTCGGCTGGGACGTGAGATTCCACCCAGCCGGCACGACGAAGTTGAACGCGCCGTCCGAGCTGACGACGGACCCGGGGCTGGGGGAGGTGATGGCACTCGGGTTGGACGACGCCGTCGTCGCCGAGGAGCTCGCGCTGAACGGGGTCTGGGTCGCCGAGACATCCTTGGGGTCGGCTCCCGAGCTGCACGCACTCAACGCGACGAAGCCGGTGGCCGTGACGAGCGCTGCGACGCCGCGTGCGGCCCGACGGAGCGAGCGGCGGCGCGCTCGCGGGGTCATATCGAAGGGGCCCTGCTTCACCATGGTCGAAACCCTAGCGACGCGAGCGGTCTCAGCGTGTGCGGCGCGCGGCGCGGGCAGCGCCCTGTGATGACAACCACGGCGTCACCGGGCGACGCCACAGCAGGTAGACGGTCGCGAGGCCGAGCGTCATCGTCACCGCACCGATGAGGGCGCCGGGGCCGAACGAGCGCACGCCGGACAGCAGGAAGGTGAAGGTGTAGACGATGGCGAGGACGGTCGCGCACGTGCGCCCGGAGGCGCGACCGCGCAGACACAGGCGCGCCACGAGTAACCACAGCACGACGCAGAATGCGCCCGTGACGAGACCAAACCAGCGGGCCTGATCCGTCGCCCGCTCCAACTCACCGGCGGGCAGGGTGCGCCGCTGGAACTCGTGCGCGAGCCGCGCCGTCTGAGCGCGGGTGCCGTCACGATCGAGCCATGCGACGAGCGTCGAGACGGCCTGCACGAGCGCACCGGCCATCATGCAGGCAACGGCCCGCCGCACCGGACGCGGCGCGTGCTCACCCATGCCTGCCCTCACGGGCAGCAACACTAACCTGTCACCCATGCGTATCGACCTGCACACCCACTCGAACCGCAGCGACGGCACGACGAGCCCCGCCGACGTCGTCGCGCAGGCATCGGAGGCGGGGCTCGACGTCGTCGCGCTCACCGACCACGACACGACCCGCGGGTGGGACGACGCCGCCGACGCCGCGCGCCGCGTCGGCATCGACGTCGTACGGGGCATCGAGATCTCCTGCCGCCATCGTGGCATCAGCATCCACCTGCTCGCCTACCTTCCGGCTCCCGAGGGAGAGCTGTTCGACGAGATGGAACGTGCCCGCGAGTCGCGGGTGACGCGCGCCGAGCGCATGGTCGAGCGGCTCGGACGCGACGTGCCGATCACGTACGAGCAGGTGCTCGCGCAGGCGGGGCCGGACGCGACGATCGGGCGCCCCCACATCGCCGATGCGCTCGTCGCGAACGGCGTCGTGCCCGATCGCAGCACCGCCTTCGAGCACCTGTTGAGCAATTCGGGCCCCTACCACGTCGGTCACTACGCCATCGACCCGGTGCGCGCCGTCACCCTCGTGCGGGCGGCCGGCGGGGTGCCCGTCATGGCGCACCCCTTCGCGGACGTCCGTGGACGCGTCGTCGACGACGCCGTCATCGAGGAGATGATCGGCGCCGGGTTGCTCGGCCTCGAGGCCCACCACCGCGACCACACGCCCGAGCAGGTGCGCCACGCCCGCGACCTCGCGCGGACGCACGATCTGCTCGTCACCGGCTCGAGCGATTACCACGGCGACGGCAAGCCGAATCGACTGGGGGAGAACACGACCGAGCCCGACCAGTACGAACGCCTCGTCGCGCTCGCGACGAGTGACGTGGGAGTCTTGCGCGGGCGCTGACGCGGTGCTGACGGCGGGTGCCGGGCGTCCGGCGGGCATGACGACGGCGCCGGAGCGAGCCCTGCTCACCCCGGCGCAGGACGCGACGTCGACGGATGCCTGATCGAGGTGGCCCCGGCTCGAACCCGGGCACCCGATCATCTTCCCCTCAGCGTTTGAGGCGCGAACGCAACGCACTCACGACGGCTCCCAGGCCATGCGTGGGCTGCTTCGTGGTCGAGGCGGCGAGAGCGTCGCCGTCGCCGTCCGCGACGGCCTCGCGCGAAGCCTTCTCCTCATCGGTCTCGCGTGCGCCCCATTCGCCGAGGCGGCGGAGGCGCTCGGTGCGCAGCGCCGCGATGCGCCCTCGATCGGTGCGGTACTCGAGGTCGGCGACGGTGACGGTGCCGGAGCGCAGGTCCACCTGTTCACCGATGTAGCGGAACAGCACCGCCAGCGTCGCGACGACGGGGACGGCGAGGAAACCGCCGATGACGCCATGGTCCTCGGAGCCGGCCGCGATGCCGAGCAGCACGAGGACAGGGTGCAACGACATCGAGCGGCTCTGCAGCAGCGGCTGCAGGATGTGCCCCTCGAGCTGCTGCACGAGGATGATGATGACGAGGACGATGATCGCTGTCGTCACCCCCTTCGTCACCAGCGCGACGAGGACGGCGAGTGCGCCGGCGACCGTCGCACCGACGATCGGGATGAACCCGCCGAAGAACGTGATGACGCACAGCGGCAGGGCCAGCGGCACACCGCATGCGATGAGACCGATGCCGATGCAGACCGAGTCGATGGCCGAGACGATCGCCTGGGTGCGGATGAACCCGGACAGGGTCTGCCACGCGCGGGTGAACACCTCGGTGACGTGAGCGCCGGTGCGCTCACCCGTGACGAGCCGCACCCACGGCAGGAAGCGGTCGCCGTCCTTGATGAAGAAGAACGCGAGGATGAGGCTGAGGACGAGGGTGACGAGGATGCTGCCGACCGTCGTCACGCCGCTGAAGACGCCCGAGGCGATGGCATCGCCCGACGTCTTGAGCTTCTCGTTGATCACGTTGACTGCGTTGTCGATCTGGGTCGCCGGGATCTTCAACGGCGGGCCCTGCAACCAGCGTTGGATCTGGGAGACGCCCTCCATCGACTTGCGTGCCAGCTCGGGCGCCTCGGCTGCGACGGTCGGGACGATCGCGGCGATGATGCCACCGACGACGAGCAATCCGCCGAGCACGCTCGAGAGCGCCGCCAGGGCGGGGCGCACGCCGCGGCGACGCAACCAGGCGGCAGGCGGCCACAGGACGGTCGTGATGAAGAGACCGAGGATCAGCGGCAGGATGATGACCCAGAACGGTGTGAGCGCTCGCCACACGAGATAGAACGTGACGATGATGATGCTGATCCGCAACGACCAGCGCGCGAACGAGGCGAAACCGTCCGAGATGATGCGCGAGCGGTCCTCGGACGCCCGTGACTCGGGCTCGTGCGGGTCCTGCTTCTCGACGCGGGCATCGCGGTTGCGTGCGTCGAGCGTCAGCTCGTCGCGCTCTTCGGGCGGGGTGGACGGAGGCGAGGCGGAATCGGCCGGTAGCGGCGTCGAGTCATCGGCCGCGGGCGGCGTCAGGGCCGGGTCCGGAGGTGAGGCAGGCATGGGTGCCCTTTCGGATCAACGGTCATTTGTCGTGAAGCGTACTGAGAGTGATGACACAGGCGCGAATGCGGCGCGAGGCGCCCGGTGCTCGCCCGCGTCACGTCTGAACGAGTGCGGACGGCGCCGGGCGCCTCGCGCCGGGAGGGTGCGTCAGTCGGCGGCAGACGTCTCACCCGCGCCACCGCGGGTGCGACGGCGACGTCGGCGCGGCTGCGACGAACCGCCGGAGCCCTCGGTGCTCGCGGCGTCACGGCGCGGGCGACGCTCGCTCGAGCCACCCGAGGCCTGACGTTCGCCGCCGCGACCACCGGAGCGCCCGCCTCGTCCCCCCGATCGGCCGCGCTCGTCGTCACGGCGCGGACGACGCTCGCCGCGCTGATGCGAGTCGCCTCGCCCCGTCTCTCCAAGATCTTCGACGCGCTCGGCGTCGAGGCCTTGGCGGGTGCGCGCCGACTTGGGCAGGCTGCCGGTCGCGTTCGCGGGGATCTCGAGATCCTCGAACAGGTGCTCGGAGCTGGAGTACGTCTCCTCGGGTTCGGGGATGCCGAGGTCGAGGGCCTTGTTGATGAGCGCCCAGCGGTGCAGGTCGTCCCAGTCGACGAGGGTGACGGCGATGCCCGTCTTGCCCGCGCGGCCGGTGCGGCCGATGCGGTGGACGTACGTCTTCTCGTCCTCCGGGCACTGGTAGTTGATGACGTGCGTGACGTCCTCGACGTCGATGCCGCGCGCGGCGACGTCGGTCGCGACGAGGACGTCGACCTTGCCCGAACGGAACGCACGCAGCGCCTGCTCTCGGGCGCCCTGGCCGAGGTCGCCGTGCAGCGGAGCGGCCGCGAAGCCGCGCGAGATGAGCTCGTCGGAGACCTTGGCGGCCGTGCGCTTGGTGCGGCTGAAGATGATCGTCAGGCCGCGGTCCTTCGCCTGCAGGATGCGGGCGAGCATCTCGACCTTGTCCATCGCGTGCGCGCGGTAGACGAACTGCTCGATGTTGGAGGCCGTCTCGGCCTCGCTCGCGTCGTCCTGCATGGCGCGGATGTGCGTCGGCTGCGTCATGTAACGACGCGCGAGGGTGACGACGGCGCCCGGCATCGTCGCGGAGAACAGCATCGTCTGACGCCCACCCGGCGTCATTGCGAGGATCTTCTCGACGTCGGGCAGAAAGCCCAGGTCGAGCATCTCGTCGGCCTCGTCGAGCACGAGGCAGCCGACGTACGCCAGGTCGAGGTGACCACGCGTCGCGAGGTCGATGATGCGACCCGGCGTGCCGACGATGACCTCGACACCTTTCTCGAGGCGCTCGACCTGCGGCTCGAACGCGCGACCGCCGTAGATCTGCGCGATGCGGATGCCGCGCTTCTTCGCGGCGGCCTCGAGGTCGGAGGCGACCTGGACGGCGAGCTCGCGCGTCGGGACGACGACCATCGCCTGCGGCTTGCCCTCGGGCGCGGGGACGGCGGCCTTCGACGTCTCACCCGGCGCGGTGACGCGGCTGAGCAGCGGCACTCCGAAGCCCAGGGTCTTGCCGGTGCCGGTGCGCGCCTGGCCGATGATGTCGTGCCCCGAGAGCGCGACGGGCAGCGTCATCGCCTGGATGGGGAAGGGATGGACGATCCCCTTCTCTTCGAGGGCGGCGACGATGTCGGGGTGGATGCCGAAGTCGGCGAATGTCTGCTCGGCGATGGGCTCAGGGGCCGCTTCGGCCTCGATGGAGGTGATGCCGGCGGAGTCGAGCTCGGCAGCCGTGGGCTGGTTGTCGTTGATCACGATCGTGCTTCCTGTGTCGCCCCGGGGCCTCGGAGGCCGCGCCGGGGATGATGAGAGCCGATCGGAGGTCTGCGCGCCGCGCGGCCTCGCGTGCGGAGGTGGGCGGCGGGAGTGGGCGTCTGTCGTATGACGCCCGCACGTGCCGGGAGGGGCCGATCGGTCACCCGTGGTCATCTCGAGTCTACCCACGCGCGCCACACCTGTTCGACGCCACGCTACGATCGCTGCATGAGCGAGCCTGTGACGCCTGATCCGAGCCCTTCACGCACGATCGAGGACGAGACGTACCGGGCGGGGGTGATCGACCTGCTGAGCGTCATCGCCTACGGCGAGCTCTCCGGCGCCTTCGCGACGGTGGCGGACGCCGCTCGCGCCCCGCGCCTCGACCACAAGCTGGCGCTCGCGCGCATGGCGCGCGGCGACTTCGACCACTACGAGCAGCTCGCCGGCCGTCTGCGCGACCTCGGCGTCGAGCCCGAGGACTCGATGCAGCCGTTCACGGCCGCCATCGATGAATGGCACCGTCGTACGCCGCCCGCCGATTGGTACGAGGGCCTCATGAAGGCCTACGCCGGCGCCGCGATCGCAACGGATTTCTATTCGGAGATCGCGCGCTACGTCGACCCCGAGACGCGTTCGCTCGTCGAGCGTGCCGTCGACAGCGATGAGCAGGACGCGTTCATCATGAGCGTGCTCAGCGACGCCATCGCGGCCGACCCGCGAGTGGGTTCGCGTCTCGCACTGTGGGGGCGCCGCCTCGTCGGTGAGGCCCTCAGTCAGGCTCAGCGCGTCGCGGCGACCCACGACGGGCTGACGGCCCTGCTCGTCGACGACGGCTCCGGCGTCGGCGCGGACCTCGCCGAGCTGACGCGCATGTTCGAGCGACTGACGTCGAATCACACGCGCCGCATGGAGGCCTTGGGGCTCACGGCGTGAGCGCCTGACCTCTGACCTGATCGCGGAAACGCAGAAGCCCGGCCCCAGGAGGGGCCGGGCTTCTTCACCTGCGCAGCGGAGCTGCGCGAGCGACGGATCAGACGCGGTTCTTTCGACCCACCAGCGTGAGGTAGATGGTGATGAGAACCATCGCGCAGATGATGCCCACGATGAAGGGGATGATCTCGAAGCCGCCGTTGGAGTTCTTGTAGCCGAACTGGGTGGTCAGCCAGGAGCCGAGGGCGGAGCCGACGATGCCGAGGATGATCGTCATGATGATCCCCATGTTCTGGTCGCCCTTGAGGAACAGGCGGGCGAGGGCGCCGATGATGAGGCCGCCGATGATCGAGCTGATGATGCCCATGGTGAGTCTCCTATGAGTTCGGCTGGGCTCCGGTATGTCCCAACGTTTGTCTCCACCTAAGCCAATCGGCGGTCGCATTTCAACCATCGAGACCGGCGAGGTGCTAGATGCGTTATTCCTTCGTTACGCGACGGCGGGCGTTCACCCCTTTGGGGTGAACGCCCGTGACCGCTTCGGGTGAACGTCAGCCGCCGAAGCCGACGCGGCCCTTCTGCTCCGCCGCGATGTCGACGTAGCCGATGGCGGAAGCCGGCACGGTGACGCTGTGGCCGCGCTCGTCACTCAGCGTGAGCGGGGTGCCGCTGTCGAGAGCCGCGCGCACGTGCTCGCGCACCGCGTCGGCGTTCTCGTGCGAGTCGATGACGACCTCGCGGGCGACGTTCTGGACGCCGATTCGAACCTCCATGGTTCTCCTCCTTCTCGTCGCGTGCGGAACGCGATCAGTGGTGGACGTGTGGGTGAGATCAGCGTGCCCCATCGGCGACGCCGGAATCATCCCAGGGGGTGAGAAGCCACGCGACTCACCCGTCGTATGGGTGCAACGCCTCAGCGCTCGATTTCATCCCCGCCGGTCTTCGGGAACCCGCCGAGGCCGCGCCAGCCCAGCAGACCGACGATGCGCGCGGCCTCCTCGCGGGGGATCGGCGAACCCGTCGTGATCCAGTAGCGCGCGACGACCTGCGACATGCCGACGAGGGCGACGGCGACGAGCGTCGCCTGCTCCGTCGGAAGCTCCGTGTCCTCCTGCACGACCTTGGCGACCTCGGCCGCGGTCTCCGTCAGCATGCGTTCGACCTTCTCGCTGACGGCGGGCTCGTTCGTCAGATCCGATTCGAAGACGAGGCGGAAACCCGCGTCCTCGCGCTCGACGAAGGCGAAGAACGCGCCGATCGCCGCGGCGACGCGCTGGCTGTTGTCGGACGTCGACTCGATGGCCTCGCGCACGAGGAGCGGCACCTCACGCGTGTGCTGCTCGAGCAGCGCCAGGTACAGGTCGAGCTTGCCGGGAAAGTGCTGGTAGAGCACCGGCTTGCTGACGTGGGCGCGCTCCGCGATCTCGTCCATCGCCGCACTGTGGTAGCCGGATTCGACGAAGACGGACTGCGCCGCCTCCATGAGTTGGGCTCGCCGCGCCGATCGGGGGAGGCGTCCGCGTTTGGTCGAATCGTCCACGTGGGTCATGGATGAGGCTCCTTGCTCGTCGGTCATAAGCTGGGTGCGACTTTATCGCCCATGGGCCATCTCGGTGGCCCGGTCACGGAATGAGGTGCCTGTGCGAGACGCCCAGCCCGACGATCCCGGCGCCCGACGATACGCGCGCCACCACTCGCTGGCCGGCTTCGGGGTGACCGGGCAGCGACGGTTGGCAGCGGCGCGGGTGCTCGTCGTGGGCGCCGGCGGGCTCGGCTCACCCGTCATCTCCTCGCTCGCCGGCTGCGGCGTCGGGCACCTCGTCGTCATGGATCCGGACGTCGTGGAGATCTCCAACCTGCCGCGTCAGCTCATCCACACCGAAGCCGCGATCGGCACGGCGAAGGTGACGTCGGTGCAGCGCGCCGTCGCGGCGCAGAACAGTGGTGTCGAGGTGAGTGCGCTGCCCGAGCGCCTCAGCGTGACGCGGGCGCTCGAACTCGTCGCCGAGGTCGACGTCGTCGTCGACTGCACCGACAGCATCGAGGCTCGCTACGTGCTCAACGACGCCTGCGTGCTGCTCGGCGTACCGCTCGTGTGGGCGTCGATCGCGCAGTATGCAGGGCAGTTCGGCGTCGTCGAGCCCGCAGTCGGGCCGTGCTATCGGTGCGTCTTCCCCGATCCGCAGGCCGTCGCCGGGCTCGCGACGTGCGAGGAGGCGGGGGTGCTCGGCGTGCTGCCGGGCGTGCTCGGCGCGATGCAGGCCGTCGAGGTGATCAAGCTGTGCTCCGGCATCGGCGCTCCGGCGCGCGATGCGATCCGGTTGTACGACGCCCTCGGCGCGACGATGGCGACGCTGCCCGTCGCGCGCGACCCCGAGTGTGGCGTCTGTGGGCTCGAAGCGGGGTACTTCGAGAGGGTTGCCGGCCTCGAGGGGGTGGATGCGCCTCCAGGGTTCGCTGATTTCGGTGGATCTGGTGGTTTTGGTGGTCTCGGTGCGGCGGGTGGCCCTGGGGCCGACGGGCGCGCGGCGGCGTCAGGCGCGGTGGCCGAGATCGGGCCGCAGGAGTGGCCGGACGCGGGGTTCGTCCTCGTCGACGTGCGCAATCCCGATGAGGTCGAGGCGGCGCCGTTGCCCCCATGGATGACGGTGGGCGCCGACGAGACGTTCGTCGAACCCTGGGCCGGCGGCTGGAACGAGACGACGCGAGCGTCCGTGCACGCGCGGGTGGGGGAGCGCGACGTCGTGCTCGTCTGTGCGCGCGGTGCGCGTTCGCGTGCGGCCGCGGGGGTGCTGGGTGCGAGTGCGAGTGCGATAGAGCATGCTGCTGCGTCGGGCCGGGAGGCGGCCTCTGGTCAGGATGTGACGCCGGGCGATGATGCGGCGGCTGATGGATCGTCGAGGCGCTCGGGTCGCATCCTGAGTGTGCGTGGGGGCCTGGCGGCGGCGTCATGAGGCCGGCATGACGGGCGGGGCGCGCGACGAACTGAGCGAATCGGTCGCCGAGGTCGTCGCCGACGTGCCGCCGGGGCGCGTGACGACGTACGGTGCCGTCGCCGCGGTCGTCGGCACGGGCGCACGTCAGGTGGGGCGCATCCTCGCGGACGGTCGGCCGGGGTGGCCGTGGTGGCGGGTGACGAACGCGCGGGGGCTGTTGCCGGAGGCGCTGAGGGCGCAGGCGTTCGAGCAGTACGAGGCGGAGGGGACGCCGACGCGAGGTGAGGGAGTCGACCTGCGTCGGGCTGGTTGGGTGCCTCCGTTCTGACGGGTGGGTGACGAAAAATTCCGCGGAATCCCGGCGTTGTCGGCGCGCTGTGCTGGGATGACATCATGACGAATCACGAGGGTTTGACGGCGCAGACGCCGGCCGGCGCGCCCGTCCAGGGCGAGGCCGCCCTGCCGATCGCTGCGCTGCCGCCGAGCGTGGTCGAGGGCGTCGTGGCGAGCGTCGATCCGACGCGTCTCACCCCGGCGCTGCGTGGCGCGACGCAGACCGAAGCGGCGGCGCCGCTCGATCTCGATCCTGCGCAACAGGCCGTGCTCGAGGCCGACGATCGGGTGCTCCACGTCGTCGGCGCGCCCGGCACGGGCAAGACGACGCTCGCCGTCGAACTCGTCGCGCAGGCCGTGGAGGGTGGTGCGCGTCCCGATGAGTGCGTCCTGCTCTCACCGACGCGCGTGGCAGCCGGGGCGTTGCGCGCCCGCGTCACGACCCGCGTGGGCGGCACCTCGAGCGAGCCGATCGCGCGCACCCCGCAGGCGCTCGCGTTCGGCATCCTGCGCATGCGCGCCGCGATGGACGACCTGCCGGCGCCGCGCCTGCTCGCCGGTCCGGAGCAGGACGTCGTGCTCAAGGAACTGCTCGAAGGCCACCGCCTCGGCCTCGGCGCGGCGCCTGCCTGGCCCGAGGATCTGGCGGAGGCGCTGACGACGCGCGGGTTCCGCAACGAACTGCGCGACCTCATCATGCGCGCGGTGGAGTGGGACGTCAGCAGCGACCACCTGCGCCGGCTCGGCGCCGAGCACGGGCGCGACGAGTGGATCGCGGCCGCGGACGTCCTCGACGAATACGACGACGTCACCGCCCTGTCACGTCCGGGAGCGTTCGACCCGGCCTGGATCCTCGGTGCGGCGGCGCAGGCGTTGCGCGAGAACGAGACGCTGCGCGAGCGGGTGCGGGCGCAGCTGAGACTCGTCGTCATCGACGACGCGCAGGAACTCACGCGCGCGTCCGTCAGTTTCCTCACCGAACTCGTCGGCCCGGGTCAGCGGCTCGTCCTGCTCGGCAACCCCGACGTCACGGTGCAGGCCTTCCGCGGCGCCGACCCGCGCTACCTCGAGCAGGTCGCGGCACAGCACGGCGCGAGTCGACGGTTCGTGCTCGGCTACGGCCACCGTCAGCCCCGAAGGCTCGCGGAGGTGGTCGAACGCGTCACCGCGCGCATCGGCAGCGTCGACGGCATCGCGCACCGCAGCGTCGTCACGCGCCCCGGTGGGGGCGTCGACGTCGCGCTGCTGCGCAGCGGCGCGCAGGAAGCCGCCCACATCGCGGGGGTGCTGCGTCGAGCACACCTCAAGGACGGGGTGGCGTGGAAGGACATGGCCGTCATCGTGCGAGCCGCTGCCGGAACGTCGGCGCTGCGGCGCGCCCTCAACGCGGCCAAGGTGCCCGTGGCTGTCCCTCCGGCGTCCTTGGCCCTGCGCGACGAACCCGCCGTGCGGCCGTTCCTGCACGCCCTCGAGATCGTGACGAGCCGGACGCGTGGCTCTGAACAGGCCCCGGTGGACGGCGACGCCGATGCCTCGCGGGCGGGCGTCAGTGCCGACCTCGCCCTCGACCTGCTCACCTCGCCGCTCGGCGGAGCCGACCCGGTCGTGCTGCGACGACTGCGACGTTCGCTGCGCCGTGAGGAACTGGCCGCCGGCGGCAACCGCGTCTCCGACGAGCTGCTCGGCGCCTGCCTGCTCGAACCGGCGCTGCTCGTCTCCCTCGGCCCCGAAGCGGCGCCTGCGCGCCGGGTGTCGCGCGTTCTCGCGGCAGGGGCGGCCGCGCTGAGGGCCGCTCCGCCCCACGACGACGCCGAGCACGTGCTGTGGCAGATGTGGCAGGCCAGCGGCCTCGCCGAGGCGTGGGAGGCGAACGCGTTGGCCGGGGGAATCTCCGGAACCCGCGCCGACCGTGACCTCGATGCGCTGCTCGCGCTCTTCGCAGCGGCTGCAGCGTTCGTCGAGCGGCTGCCCGGCGCGGGCGTGGCCGACTTCCTCGACCACGTCCGCAGCCAGGACGTGCCGGGCGACCGCCTCGTCGCCGCAGCCCCCGACGAAGACGCCGTCGCGCTCGTCACCGCAGCCGGCTCGGCGGGCGGCGAGTGGCACACGGTCGTCGTCGCGGGCGTCCAGGAGGGCGTCTGGCCCGACCTGCGATTGCGCGGTTCGGTGCTCGGCTCGGAGGATCTCGTCGACATCCTCAGCGGTCGCGGGCGCTCGCTCCCCGCGCGGCAGGCGGCCGTCCGGCACGACGAGACGCGGCAGTTCGCGATGGCGATGAGCCGGGCGCGCGAGCACGTCGTCGTGACGGCCGTGCGTGACGAGGACGAGCAACCGAGCGTCTACCTCGACATCGTCGACCCGCTCGCGCCGGGCGCTGCGGCCGACGCGATGCGAGAGTTCACCCCTGTCGCCCGGCCGATGACCCTCGCCGGGCTCGTCGCCGAGGCCCGACGCATGCTCGCCGACCAGGACGAGGCCGTCCGTGACGAGGGCGCCCGCCGTCTGGCGCGCCTCGCCGAGCACGACGTGCCGGGCGCCGACCCCGAGCAGTGGTGGGCCCTCGTCAGCCGCAGCGACGACAGGCCGGTCCGCCCGCCGCAGGAGTGGGTGCGGGTCAGCCCGTCGAAGATCGAGGGATTCCACCGCTGCGGTCTCAACTGGCTCCTCACGACCAACGGTGGTTTCGGCCCGTCGGTCGGGGCGAGCACGATCGGCACGCTCGTGCACGAACTCGCCGAGGAGTTCGCCGACGAACCCGCTCTCATGGACGAAGCGCTCGAGAAGCGGTGGCCGCGTCTCGGCCTCGGCGACTCGTGGGTGTCGCGCGGCGAGAAGGCGCGCGCTCAGAGCATGGTGAAGAAGCTGCAGGGCTACCTCGGCGACGCGGCGGCCACGGGATGGGCCGGCGAGGCCGCCGAACGACGGTTCTCCGCGATCGTCGGGCGAGCCAAGATCTCCGGCTCGATCGACCGTCTCGAGCACCACCCCGAGCGCGGGCTGCGCGTCATCGACTACAAGACGGGCAGCTCGAAACCGAAGGACGAGGAAGTCGCAGCGCACCCGCAGCTCGCCGCCTACCAGGCCGCGCTCGAGGCAGACGCGTTCGGCCCGGGGCGTCCCAGCGCCGGGGCTGCTCTCGTGCAGCTCGGCCAGGCCGCCGGCACCGGCGCGAACAGCACCGCTCGCGTCCAGGCCCAGCCGCCCCTCGTCGCCGACGAGGACGCCGCGAGTGACGGCGAGCCCGGGGCGGTCGACGAACCGATCGTCGGCACCCGCGGGTGGGCGTTCGACCTCATGCAACGCACGGCTGACGGCATGGGCGCCGCCACCTTCGTCGCCGCCGCCAACCCGAACTGCACGATGTGCCCCGTCAAGAGCTCCTGCCCCATCCAGCCGGAAGGCCGAACGCTGTGACCGACGACCTCACCCCAGCAACCAGCGACCCGTCGGGGCCACAGGGCTCCGAGGCGAAGGATCGCCCCGCTCGTCTGAGCGCGGACGCCATCGCCGACGCGCTGGAGCGCTATCACCACACACCCGAGCAGGTCGCCGTCATCGAGGCGCCGCTGGAGCCGCTGCTCGTGGTGGCGGGAGCCGGCTCGGGCAAGACGGACACGATGGCTTCGCGCGTCGTGTGGCTCGTGGCGAACGGCTTGGTGCGCCCGCAGGAGATCCTCGGCCTCACCTTCACCCGCAAGGCCGCCGGTGAGCTCGCCGAACGCGTCAACCAGCGCCTGCGCATGCTCGAGGCGAGTGGCCTGTGGAGCCCGCCCGATGATCCGGACGGCACGCCGAGCCTCGGCGAGAGCCCCACGATCTCGACGTACAACGCGTACGCGGGGCGCATTGTCGGTGAGCACGGTCTGCGCCTCGGCATCGAGCCGGATGCGCGGATGCTGTCGGAGGCCGCCGCGTGGCAGTTCGCGCACGAGGTCGCGAGTGGGTGGGACGGCGACATGTCGCAGGTCACCGTCAAGCTGCCGAGCGTGACGGCGGCCGTCCTCGCGACCGCGGGTGAACTGAGCGAGCATCGGCGCAGCGTCGACGAGCTGCGCGCCTACTACGACTCCCTCCTCGGCTCGCTCGACGCGATCCCGTTCGCGCCGCGAAAGCGTTCCCTCGGGGACGCGGGCAAGGCGCTCACGGCGAAGGCGAAGGGCCACCAGCAGATCCTCCCGCTCATCGAGCGGTATCAATCGCTGAAGAAGGACAGGTCGGCGCTCGACTTCTCCGACCAGATCGCGTTCGCCGCCGAACTCGCCGACCGCTTCCCGGCCATCGGCGCGATCGAGCGCGCGCGCTACCGCATGGTGCTGCTCGATGAGTTCCAGGACACGAGCTCAGCGCAGATCGCCTTCCTCGCAGCCGTCTTCGCCGCCGGGGAGACGCAGCAGCGTCCGGGCGTCGTGGCGGTGGGGGACCCGCACCAGTCGATCTTCGGCTGGCGCGGCGCGAGCGCGACGACCCTGTCCGCCTTCCGTCGCTCCTTCGCCCTACCGGGATCCGACCTCACGCCCGTCGCCTCGCTCGCGACGTCGTGGCGCAACGACGCCGCCGTCCTCGACGCGGCCAACGTCACCGCCGCGCCGCTGAACAGGGCCTCGCGCGTGCCCGTGGCGACCTTGCGCCCCCGCCCCGACGCAGGCCCCGGCGCCCTGGCCGCTGCCCGCTACCTGACGGAGGCGGACGAGGCACACGCCGTCGCGCAGTGGGTGGCCGAACGACGCCGTCCGCTGCGTCCGGGCGAGGCGCCCCGAACCGCTGCGGTGCTGTGCCGCAAGCGATCTCAGTTCGTGCCGATGCTGGATGCCCTCCACGACGCGGGCGTCCCCGCGGAGGCCGTCGGGCTCGGTGGCCTGCTGCAGACCCCCGAGATCGTCGACCTCGTCTCGATGCTGTGGGTGGTCGACGACCCGAGCCGCGGCGACCATCTCATGCGCCTGCTCACCTCCCCGGCGATGCGTCTCGGTGCGGCCGACATCGCAGCGCTCGGGTCGTGGGCCAAGGAGTTGCACCAGCGACACCAGGACGACGCCGCGGCAGCCACCGAGGAGCGCGCCGAGGGCGGCAGCGCCGAACCGGCGAGCAGCGAATCCGGCGCGGGGGAGGGCGCGCCGTCTGAGCCTGTACCCGGGCCTGATGGGGAGGCGGCCAGGCGCGGCGCGCGGGCGGAGCGCGACCTCGCGCAGGACACGAGGGACGAGGTGAGCCTCGTCGAGGCGATCGGCGAACTGCCCGACGCGTCATGGCGTGGGCGCGACGGCGAGTACCTCTGCGACGTCGCCCGTGAGCGGCTGCGGGGGTTTCACACGTCGGTGCAACGCCTCCGGTTGCTCTCCGGGCTGCCGCTCGCCGATTTCGTCGGGGAGGCCGAACGCGTGCTCGGTCTCGACATCGAGGTGCTTGCCCGCCCGGGGTACGACCCGTCGAGCGCCCGGGCCCACCTCGACGCCTTCGCCGACATCGCGGGGACGTTCTCGGTCCAGGCCCAACGTCCGACGCTCGGGGGGTTCCTCGAATGGCTCGACGCGGCCCGGCAGGAGGAACGCGGCCTGGAGATGCCCGCCATCGAGGTCAACCCGCATGCGGTTCAGGTGCTCACCGTGCACGCCGCGAAGGGGCTCGAGTGGGACGTCGTCGTCGTGCCCGGCCTCGTCGAAGGGGTCTTTCCGAGCCTCGGCGGTTCGACGCGGGCCGAGGGCGAGCAGTGGCAGTACAAGCCGCACAAGGCGCGCGGCTGGCTGAGTGGTCTTCAGTCGATCCCCTACGATCTGCGCGGTGACAGGGAGGGGCTGCCCGCCCTCGCCGTCACGGGTGCGGAGGATTCCGACGAGCTGGCCGACCGGTTCACCGAGTTCTGCGAGCAGGGCCTTAAGCACGCGGTGACGGAGGAGCGCCGTCTTGCGTACGTGGCCTTCACCCGCGCGCGCAGCACCATGTTGCTCACCGCTCCGATCTGGTACGCGAGCGGCACGACCCCGCGCGAGACGTCTCGTTTCCTCACCGAACTGCTCGAGGAACCCGATCTCGGCGCGAGCATCGAGCGTCTGCACTGGGAGCAGATGCCGCCGACGCAGGTCGACGGCGAGCGCCCCAGCAACCCGCTCGACGCCGACGTCCTGACGGCGACGTGGCCGCTCGACGCGATGGCCGACCAACGCGCCCACCTCGTCCCTGCCGCGGACCAGGTGCGCGCGCTGCGCACCCGGCTGCAGAACGGGGAGGCCCTCGAGCCGGCCGGGCAACTGGCGCTCGGGTTGGAGGGGACGATCGAGGACAGGGAGCAGGAGATGGAGCTGCTCCTGGCCGAACGACAGCGCGAACGCACCCGGCTGCGCAGCGACGTCGTGCTGCCCTCGCACCTGTCCGCCTCCCAGCTCGTCGCACTCGCGAGCGACAAGGACCTGTTCGCGCGGCGCCTACGGCGCCCGATGCCGAGTGAACCGGCGGTGGCGGCGCGGCGCGGTACGGCGTTCCACGCCTGGGTGGAGCGGCACTACGGTGCTGCGGCCCTAGTCGACCTCGACGAACTGCCTGGCTTCGGTGACGAGGACGTGGCCGCCGACGAGATGCTGCCCGTGCTGCAGACCAACTTCCTGGCCAGCGAGTGGGCGGATCGGGTACCGGTCGACGTCGAGGTCGCCCTCGAGACCGTCGTCGCCGGGTACGCGGTGCGCGGCCGCATCGACGCCGTCTTCGCGCGTGACGGCGGCGGGTTCACGGTCGTCGACTGGAAGACCGGAGCCAAGCCGGCGGGGCCGACCCTGCGTCATCGCTCGCTGCAGCTCGCCGCCTACGCCCTCGGTTACGCGCGCCTGCGCGGCCTGGGTCCCGAGGACGTCGACGCCGCGTTCTTCTACGCCGCCACGGGGGAGACGTATCGCCCCGGCGTTGCGTTGCAGCGCGACCTCGAGGAGCTTCTCGGGTCGGTCGGGGGCTGACGGCGGTGCTTGTCGCGCTCGGGTCGCGGAGGCGGGGCGTCCCGCGGGTGCGGCCCGAGCGGTCAGCGGGATCTCGCGTTCCCGCCGGACGATTCGTCGGCGACGGCGCCTGCCGAGTCGTCGCTCGAGGCCGCGGGCTCCTCGGACGAGCCGTGAGGCAGTCGGGTGCGCGCGGCGTCGCCATCGACGCGCGTGGCGCCCGCGTGCTCGGAGCGGTCCTCTCGCTCCGGGGCCAGGCGCACGGGGATCTCGACGGTGGCGTCCTCCTCGCCCACCTCGGCGTCGACGACCTCGATGTCGGCGGGGTCGAGCGGGGGGACGAGGTCGATCGGCGCCGTGCCCGCGCGGCGCGCCGGCGGCAGGAGACTCGAGTCGCCCTCCACCTCGAAGGCGAGTTCCTCGAGCGCCGCGGCGTGACGCTCGACGCGCGCGTCGTCGCCCATCGTGCGGCTTGCGAGCAGCGCGTACGCGAGTTCCATCTCGCCCATGAGCCGGATGCGGCGCTCCAGGTTCGGGTCGGGCCGCTCGGCGCGTTCGGCGGCGTAGGCCTCGAACACGGTGTCGAACGCCTGCTGCGGCGCAGAGTTCCACAGCAGCGCGAAGTCGCGCGCGGGGTCGGCGACGCCGGCATGCTCCCAGCCGCTGATGGCGCTCACCTCACCCTCGTCGACATGGACGTCGGCGCCGCGCAGCGGCCCGTGCGTCACCGTCGTCGAGAAGCGCCACAACGCCGGCGTGTCAAGGGCCTCGCGCCAGCGGGCGATGAGGGCCGACGGCACCCGGGACGTCGCGGCGGCGCGATCGACGTCGGCGCGCAGACGCTGACGGTAGGTGTCGGCGTCGTAGGTGGCGAGGCCGGCCTCCTCGACGACGCGCGGGTCGACGCCGTGCAGGTGCGCCAGCGCCTGGCCGAGGGCACGCGCCGCGGCGGAGCGTCCGGCGAGGTGGCGCCAGTCGAGCGCCTTGCCGCGGGGGCGCGCGTAGACGGCGACGGCCGAACCCTCCTTCGGGCGTGCGGAGCCCTCGACGCGGGGCACGTCGAAGTCGACGCGTCGCGTGAGCAATTGCACGAGGGCGTCGGATGCGGCGAGTTCGGCGCCTGCGGCTCCAGTCAGCGCGGAGCGGACGAGCCAGACCCGGCCGTCGGCGCCCGTGATGTGGGCACTCTGGTAGAGGTCGCCGGCCGGCACGGGCAGGCCTTCGACCTTGATGGGGCGGATTCCGGGCACGGCGGCGTCGGCGAGGGCGGCGAGGAGCAGGGGCGAGCGCATCACCCCCACACCGTATGTCGGAGGTGGCGTCTAGCCTGGGAGGCATGCCCGACGCCACGCGACCTTTGCCCGATCTCGTCCTCGGCGACGCCGTCGTCGACCGTGATGCGCTGCGGCGCTCCGAACCGGATCTCATCGAGCGGCTGCTCGCCGTCGCGACGACGCGGGTCCTCGACGTGCGCGGCGCCTCGGTGCCGCAACGGCGCACCCAGCCGCTCTGGCGCGCACCACAGGCCGAGGATCGGCAGTGGTTCGACACCGGCGGTGTCGTCCTCTACCTCGGTCAGACGTCCCACGGCCCCGCGCTCGCCGTGCTTCGCCCGCAGGACGACGCACCGGTCCCTGCGCCGACGGGGGAGCGCCCTGGCAACGCGGCTACCGCCACGACTTCGGAGGATGACGGCGACGACGCGCCGTCGTGGCGCACCCTGCGCGACATCGGGCTCGAACTGTCGGGCGACGACCTCGCCTGCGTCACCGCGGCCGTCGCGTTGGCCCAGTGGCATGCGACGCACACGCACTGCCCGCGCTGCGGGGCGCCCACCATCGTCGTCGAGGCGGGCTGGGTGCGTCGCTGCGAAGCGGACGGTTCGCATCACTTCCCGCGCACCGACCCGGCCGTCATCATGGCGATCGTCGACGAGTCCGACCCCGACGACTCGCGCCTCCTGCTCGCCCGCGGCCCACGCTGGAAGGGCCCGCACCGTTCGGTGCTCGCGGGTTTCGTCGAGCCAGGGGAGTCGTTCGAGCAGGCCGTGGCGCGCGAGACGTTCGAGGAGTCCGGCGTCGAGGTCACCGACGTGCGCTATCTCGGCAGCCAGCCGTGGCCCTTTCCCGCCTCCGTCATGATCGGCTGCATCGCGCGTGCGGTGACGACACCGCTGCGCGCTCAGGAGGGCGAGATCGAGGAGATCGGGTGGTACTCGCGCGCCGACGTCCGTCAGGGCCTCGCCGACGGTTCCCTCGCGCTGCCGGGGCGCCTGTCGATCGCGCGCGCTCTCATCGAGCATTGGTACGGTGAGCCGCTCCCGTGACGGTGGCGCACGATCCGACCGACCAACCCGCCCACCCGCATCGCGACGAACGACCATTTCGAGGAGTACCTGAGCAGTGAACGAGCATGACGCCGATTCGGTGCTCGCGGGTCTGGACCCGCAGCAGCGGGAGGTCGCGGCGAACCCGCTCGGCCCGATGGTCGTCCTCGCCGGCGCGGGCACGGGCAAGACGCGCGCCATCACGCACCGCATCGCGTACGGCGTGCACTCGGGCGCTCTCGTCGGTCAGCGCACGCTGGCGGTGACGTTCACCGCGCGTGCTGCGGGCGAGATGCGCACGCGCCTTCGCGAGTTGGGCGTCCCGCAGGTCGTCGCACGCACCTTCCACGCCGCGGCGCTGAGCCAACTACGCTACTTCTGGCCGCAGGCGATCGGTGGGGGCGCGCCGGAGGTCGTCGGGACGAAGGGCAGCCTCGTCGGCGAGGCGGCGGGGCGGCTGCGTCTGCAGGTCGATCGCACCGGGCTGCGCGACCTCGCCGGTGAGGTCGAGTGGGCCAAGGTCTCGATGCTCACCCCGGAGACCTACCCGGCCGCAGCACGGCGCGCCGGCCGTCAGCCCGCCGATCTCGACGTCACGGCGATGGCGCGACTGCTCGATGCCTACGAGGACGTCAAGTCCGCGCGCGGCGTCATCGACTTCGAGGACGTCCTGCTCCTGGCCGCCGGCATCCTCGCCGAGCGCGAGGACATCGCCCGTCAGGTGCGCGATCAGTACCGCCACTTCGTCGTCGACGAGTACCAGGACGTCAACACCGTCCAGCAGTACCTGCTGTCGCTGTGGGTCGGTGAGCGCAAGGATCTGTGCGTCGTCGGTGACCCGGCGCAGACGATCTACTCGTTCACCGGCGCCTCGCCGCGGCATCTGCGCACCTTCGCCCAGCGCTTCGAGGGTGCCGCGAAGGTCGAGCTCGTGCGCAACTACCGCTCCGACCCGCCCATCGTCCGCCTCGCCAACGACGTGATGAAGCGCGCCGATCAGGCGTTCGGCAGCGTGACGCTCCAGGCGCAGCGCGAGGGGGGCGTCACGCCGAAGCTCGTCACCTACCCCGACGATCCGGCGGAGGCGCGGGGCGTCGCGAAGGAGATCAAGCGGCTCCTCGCCGACGGCGTGAAGGCCAGCGGCATCGCCGTCCTGTATCGCACCAACGCGCAGTCCGAGGCCTTCGAGACGGCGCTCGCCGACGCCGGCGTTCCCTACCAGATACGCGGCGGTGAACGCTTCTTCCACCGCGACGAGGTGCGCAAGGCCGTCCTGCTCATGCGCGGCGCGGCCCGCAGCGACGACGGCTCGAAACCGTTGCCCGACGTCGTCGCCGACGTCCTGAGCGGCGCCGGCTGGTCGCAGCAGGCGCCCGCGGCGGGGGCGAGCCGTGAACGGTGGGAGTCGCTGCAGTCCCTCGCGGAACTGAGCAAGGACGTCGCCCGCACCGTCCCCGGCGCGCGGTTGCGCGACTTCGTCGCCGAGCTCGACCGACGTGCGTCCGAGCAGCACGCGCCGAAGGTCGAGGGCGTGACGCTCGCGTCGCTGCACGCGGCCAAGGGACTCGAGTGGGACGCGGTGTTCTTCGTCGGCGCGAGCGACGGGCTGCTGCCCATCATGATGGCGAATGCGCCCGAGGCGATCGAGGAGGAGCGGCGTCTCATGTACGTCGGCATCACGCGTGCGCGCCGTTTCCTGCAGCTCAGCTACTCGCGCAGCCGCCACGAAGGTGGCCGGGCGTCGCGCAACCCGTCACGCTTCCTCGACGGGCTGGGCGACTCGCTCGAGGGCGCCGTCGTCGCGGCGACGAAGACGAAGCGCGCCGCGCCCGCCCCCAAGCGCTCGACGGCGAAGTGCCGCACCTGCGGCAAGGATCTGTACTCCGCGCCCGAGCGCAAGATCGGCCGCTGCACCGAATGCCCTGCGACCTATGACGAGGCCCAGTTCGAGGCGCTGCGCGAATGGCGCGCCGCGGTCGCGAAGCGCGACAAGGTACCGGCGTTCGTCGTCTTCACCGACGCGACGCTCGTCGCCATCGCCGAGACGCTGCCGGCGAACCCCGCCGGCCTGCGCGCCATCGCGGGGGTCGGCAACACCAAGATCTCCAAGTACGGCGCGTCCGTCCTCGCCGTCCTGGGCGGCGCGAAACCGCTCGACGAGGTCGAGAAGCCGTCGCATTTCGGCGACTTCGACCCGGCCTGAGAAGCCGCCGAAGAACTTTCTCGATAATTCGGTTGCTCCCTTCTCGCGGGCGCCGCTAGCCTGAGACCACTTCGCGCCGCGCCTTGGGTGCGCCGCGAACGATCCGCACGAACGAACCGAGTTCGCCCGACGCGAACCGCCGACCCAGGAGGTGCCTCATGGACATCATCACGACGATGACGACGTACGCCGCCTCCCTGCGTGCTTCCCTGCGCCCGAGCGCTCAGGCGTTCCTCCTCGATCTTTCGGGGGAGACGTCTGCCCAGGCCGTCATCGGCTCCGGGCTGCACGCCGCCGGCATCAATGGCTCTGAAGCCCGCCACATCTTCCACGAGGTGGGCGTGCCGTTCAGCGCCGAGCGTCGCCCCCACACCCCTCGGTTCTTCCCGCTCTCCTGCACGGCGCAGGTGGTCTAGCCACCTGCGAACGTCAGCGAAAGCCGCGAGATCCGAACCCGGGTCCGCGGCTTCTTTCGTGTGACGAACCGATCCAGCATCGAGCGTCTTCGCGAACGAGGCTCAGGGCCCCCACCAGAAACTCCCCGACACCGGGGCCCACCTCCTTTCCGAAGCAAGAGCGAGAGACCGACATGACTGCAATGTTCGAAGACCTGATATCCGACGCCCTGATACCCCTGGCGGGCGGTGACGTCGACACGCCGTGCGCCACCGCTGACCCCGAGCTGTGGTTCGCGCAGTCCCCGGCGGACGTCGAGTTCGCCAAGGCGCTCTGCGCCACCTGCCCCGCGGCGCAGCTGTGCCTCGCGGGCGCGAAGGAGCGTCAGGAGCCATGGGGCGTGTGGGGCGGTGAGCTGTTCGAACGCGGCGTCGTCGTGCCGCGCAAGCGCCCGCGTGGGCGTCCGCGCAAGAACGCCGCGTGAGCGCTACCGCCCGCCCCGAAGCGCGCGATGACCCGGGGTACCGATGCACCCGACACGCTGCCCGAGCTGCTGCTCAGGCAGCGTCTCGGCATGTCGGGGTGCACGACCACAGGCGGTGCTCGACGTGCGGCGCGGCCATGTCGAAGGTGAGACTGATCGAGCAGGCCGTGACGTTGCCCGCCGCGAACGCCCGGACGAACAACCCGGCCGCACCCGCGGCGAAGGCGAACAGGGCGGGGCTGAGGGCGGCGTCTGGGCGCCGCGTCCCGCTCGAATAGGCCGGGTTGACGCACCCGGCGCACGCGCCGCCTGCGCCAGCGACGGGGCCGACGGTGACGGTGCGAGCCGTGAACGCGAGCGGCAGGACGGCCGGCGCCGGGCCGGTCAGCGGGCCGGGCAGATCGGGGACGTCACCCAGTTCTTCGTAACGCCACGGCAGCGCCCCGATGAGCAGATCGGGCGCGGATGCACTCGCGCGACCGTCCCACACCCCGGCCCCGTCGCACAGCGGGGCGACGACGTCGAGGACGGCTCGTTCGAGCGCCGCAGGACCGGTGACGAGGGTGCGCGTCGTGCGTCGCGGGCGGTGGGTGACGGCGGCGACGAGGTCGCGCCAGCCTGCGTCGTGGGCGGGGGCACCGGAACCGGGTTCGGGGTCGGTGAGGGCGTGCAGCGAGGTGTCGTCGAGGTCGTTCAGCACGAGGTGACGCAGGGCGCGGCGCTCGGCGACGTGGGGACGCGGCGTGATGACGGTGTCGGACACGAGGGGCTCCTGTGGGTGGGTGACGCGGATGGGACGGATGCCGAGGACGGCGAGTGGGTGGCGAGGGCACGGTCGAGCGCCCACGCGAACGGTTGGCCGGCGCACCCGAGCAGGTGATCCAGCACGACGGGCGGTGCCCGTCATGTCTTCGAGCCTGCCCCGCGCGCGCAGATCGCTGCAGGGCTCGTCCACAGGCGTCACACTTGGGGATGACGCAGGATCCCGAGGTTGTCAGTCGCTGTCGATAGCCTCGGGGCATGCCGAGAACCACCGCCCCCGCGCCCACGCGAATCACTGTCGACGGTCAGGACGTCGAGATCCGGCGTAGCGCGCGCCGCACGCGATCCGTGCAGGCACGCTTCGAGGACGGCGTCGTCGTCGTGCTCGCCCCGGCGACGCTCTCGGCGCGCGAGGAGACACGCATCGTCGAAGATCTCGTGCGCAAGATGCTGCGCAAGAGTCGGTCGCAGCGCAACGACGACACCCTGATGCGGCGGGCCGTGGCGCTCAGCCGACGCTTCGTGCCCGGCGCGCCCGAGCCTGCCTCGGTGCGGTGGGTGTCGAACATGACGACCAGGTGGGCGTCGTGCTCACCGGGGGATGCTTCGATCCGGCTGTCCGACGCGATGGTCGGCATGCCCGACTACGTCGTCGACGCGGTGCTCCTGCACGAGGTCACGCACCTGCTCGAACGCGGGCACGGACCGCGCTTCCAGGAGATCGTGCGCCGCTACCCGGAGCACGAACGCGCCCAGGCCTTCCTCGCCGGCGCCTCGTTCGGGGCACGCCGCGCCGCGCCCGCGCCGTCGGCGTCACTCGATGACGACCTCGGCGAAGAGGAAGGAGAAGTCGCCGACCGGCCGGGGGAGTCGTGACGGCCGCGTCGATCGCGGCCGAGGGGGCTCAGAGCCCGGGGTTGGCGCGGACGCGCTCGCATGCGAGGGCGATGGCCTCGCGCAGCGCCGGTTCGGCATCCTCGGGCAGGGCGTCGACGTCGAACCAACGCACATCGTCGGATTCGTCACTCACCGTGAGGGATTCGCCGACTGCCACGGCGACATACCGCACGTCGAGGTGTTCCGTGCACCATCCGAACGCCCCGTCGAGAGCATGGATGTCGACGGCGAGCAGCCCAGGCAGCAGCCGCAGGTCGGCGAGGCCGGATTCTTCGAGGCCCTCCCGCAGGGCCGCGGCCTCGAGCGTTGCGTCGCCGCCCTCGAGGTGCCCGCCGAACTGGAACCACCGCTTCGCCTTCGCGTGCAGCGTCAGCGCCACGCGGCGGGCGTCGGCATCGACGACGACCAGCGACGTCGTGAAGTGGGCTCGGCTGTGATGACGCCACATTGCCGTCGCATCGAGTCGCAGGGTCTCGACCATGCGGGCGCGCATCTGCTCCTGCGGCGGATTCGGGGCCGTCCAGGTGCTCAGGTCGGCGAGTGCCTGCGAGTGCAGCGCCGTGAACTGTTCGGGCATGGCGGGCTCGGGGCGCGACGACGGGGCCGAACGGGTCTCGACCCGCCCGGCCCCGTGGTCGGATGTCATGGAGTGGTTCACGCGCCCGGCGTTCCACCCTGCGTCGGACCGTCCTGGTCGTGTCCGTCGCCGGCGCCGCCTTCGTCCTCCGACGTGCCACCCTTCGCGCTGCCGGCCGAGTCGGCGTCACCGGGGGCCCCGTCCGCGCGGTCGTCCGGACCGTCATGACGCGGATCGCGCGGGTTCATGGCGGCCTGCTCACCGGACGCGGGACCGGCCGACGCGTCATCCGACGACGAACGGCCCGTCGATGAACCGCCGGAGCCTTCACCGCCGGCCGAACTCGACTCGCCCATCTCGGCGAGCCCCTGGGCCAGCAGCGCGTCGAGGGCGTCGTCCATCTCATCGCGGCCCGTCTCGGGAGTCTCCTCGCCGCCCGCGCGCGCGATGAACGTCGACGGGTCGTCGAGGTCGGTGGCGCTGGGAACGTGGTCGGGGTGCGACCACACGCCGTCGCGGGTGGCGGCGTCCGTCGCGTCGGTCAGCTGCGTCCACAGCGCTGCCGCTTCACGCAGGCGGCGCGGGCGCAGTTCGAGCCCGACGAGCGAGCTGAAGACCTTCTCGGCCGGGCCGGCGGAGGCGCGACGGCGACGTACGACCTCCGAGAGGGCCGCGGCGTTCGGCAGGTGCTGCGCGACGGCGGCGTCGGTGACGACGTCGACCCACCCCTCGACGAGAGCGAGCAGGTTCTCCAGGTGAGCGAGCGTGTGCTTCTGCGCATCCGACGGTTCGGGGGAGAACAGGTTGCCGGCGAGCGCTCCCTGCAGGGCCTCGGCGTCCTGCGGGTCGATGTCGCGCAGCTTCTCCTCGATGGCGTCGGTGTCGATGCGGATGTCACCGGCGTACGTCTGGACGGCGGCGATGAGGGCCGCGTCGAGCCACGGCACGCGCTCGTACAGGCGCACGCGGGCGGCCTCGCGCACCGCGAGGTAGAGGTGCACCTCGCCGGCGTCGAGCTCGAGGCCGTCGGCGAACAACGCGACGTTGTGCGGCAGGATCGTGACGGCGTTGGGGCGCAGCAGCGGCAGGCCGACCTCGGTGCCGGTGACGCTCTCCTTCGCGAGCGCGCCGATGGCCTGGCCGACCTGCACGCCGAACATCTGCGCACTCATCTGCTTGAGCATCGGCGTCATCTGAGCGCTGAGGCTGGAGATGTCGAAGCCTGGCGGCAACATGCCCTCGGGGATGCCGAGCTGCGACAGGTCGCTCGCGTCGAACGAGCCGAGCTGCTTCATCATCGCGTCTGCGACGGCGTTGCCGACGCCGCCCGCGACGGGTTCGACGACCTTGCGCCAGGTCGGCATCGTCGCCTCGACCCATTCGCTGCGCGACAGGGCACGGGCCGGGGCGCCGGGAGCGGCGAAGTCGGTGACGGCGTCGAGCCACAGGTTGGCGACGGCCGCGACCTGCGCGACGTCGCTCTTCGTCGAGGTGGGCACGCTCGGGTCACCCTCCGCGGAGACAACCTGGCGCGCGACGTTCGCCGCGAGCTGTTCGTTGAACGCCGAGCCCGAGTCGCCGCTCATCATCGCCTGCAGCTGCGCCTGCATCATCCCCATCTGCGCCGGGTCCATCGAACCCATACCCATCTGGCGCAGCGCATCCATCATCTGCGGGTCGGGCGTGCCCCCACCCATGAGGCCGCGCAGCATCTCCTCGAGACCGTCGCCGCCGTTCGCGTCGCCACGCTCGTCGTCGTCCTTGCGGCCGCCGTAGGGGTTCATCGGGTTGTGGTCATCAGCCATGGTGCGCACCTTCCGAGAGGTTCGTGTCCGTCTGGAGCCGACACTACCGGCCGTCGTCGGCGCCGCGCGTGCGGCGGGCGGGCCTGAGCGTGCGCCCCGCGCCGCTGCGGGCAGGTGAGAGGATGACGGCTGTTCGACTCCTTCGTGACGTACAACAGCGAGAGGCGCCCATGAGTTCCCGAACCGTCGACGCGGCCGAGCGCCGCCCGTCACGCTGGGCGTCGATGCGCACGCGGACCAAGGTGATGCTGGCGATCTTCGTCGTCGTGCTCCTCGCCGTGGTCGCAGGCTTCGGCATCAAGGTGCCCTACGTCATCCTGCGCCCCGGCCCGGCGCCGAACACCCTCGGCACCTTCGAGGGAAAGAAGGTGTTGACGCTGAGCGGCGCGAAGACCTACCCGACCTCGGGCGGCCTGCACTTCACGACGGTCTCGATGGTCGGCGGCCCCGGCAACCGCCCCAGCCTCATCGAGTACGGGCTCGCGAAACTCGACGATCACGCGCAGATCTACGAAGAGTCGCAGCTGTTCGCGCCGCAGACCACGCGGGAGCAGGTGCAGCAGCAGAACGAGGCGGAGATGACGGGGTCGCAGTCGTCGGCCGAGGTCGTCGCCGCGCGTCAGGCGGGCTACGACGTGCCCGAGATGATCGAGATCGCCGGCATCTTCGACTCGGCGAGCGAGGCGAAGAAGCTGCTGCGCGTCAAGGACGTCATCGTCTCCGTCAACGGGGTGAAGATTGCGGATTCGCTGTCGCTGCAGCGCGAGATGAAGAAGGTCACGCCGGGCCAGAAGGTGCAGCTCGGCATCACCCGCGACGGCAAGGCGATGACGTTCGCCGTGCCGACGACGAAGGTCGACGACCGCGCCGTCATGGGGCTGACGCTCAATCCGAAGGCAACGATGCCGTTCAAGGTGAACATCTCCGTCGGCGACGTCGGCGGCCCTAGCGCCGGCACGATGTTCGCCCTCGCGATCTACGACGAACTGACGCCCGGTGCGCTCACCGGTGGCAAGCAGATCGCGGGCACGGGCACGATGGACTCAGCCGGTGACGTCGGCGCGATCGGCGGCATCCGTGAGAAGGTCGTCGGCGCGCGCCAGGCCGGTGCGACGGCGTTCCTCGCCCCGGCCGACAACTGCGCCGAACTGAAGGGCCACGTGCCGAACGGGCTTGACGTCTACCGCGTCGCGACGATCAAGGACGCCATCTCGACGGTCGAGCACGTCGCCGACGGTTCGACGCAGGGGCTGCCGCGCTGCGGCTGAACGCCCCTACGATGGGTCGCATGAGTGCCGTCAAGCCCGTGCTGTCCCCTCTCACCCGCGCTGCTCTCGAGACCGAGGCGCACGTCGCGACAGACGGGTGGGGTCAACCGGCGCGCCTGTTCTCCCTCGCCCGCAACGGTGAGCTGCTGCGTCGTCAGCCGGCCCTCGCGGCGATGCTCGGCGACGTCGACCCCGACGAGTTCTCCGCGATCGAGCAGGAGGGAGTCATCCGCGGTGACGACCTCGAGAAGGCGCTAGGGCACACGGCTTGGCCGGCGGACGTCGACGGTGTGGCGCTCGCGGTCGAGCGCATCATCGTGCCGCCGCAGGCCGAGATCGAGACGTTCGGTCGCGGTGGGACGAATGCGCAGCGGCTGGCGACCCACGAGCAGCGTGAGGACGTGCGCCTGCTCGTCGCGGCGCTGCGCAACGGCGAGATCATCACCCTCGTGCGACGTCGTGCCGAGGACGATGACGACAAGGTCGCGATCGGCACGAACATCGCGCCGGGGCTCGTCGAGGCCCTCAAGGCGACGCTGGCCTGATGACGTGGCCTGGCGGCGACCACCCGGCGACGAGCATCTCCATGGCTCCGTGACCCCTCGCATCCTCTTGCGCTCAAGTGCACCCGGGTGCACTTGCACGCAGGGGAGAACGGGGGCAGACGCTCGAGCACGGCACAGCGCGGAGGCGTCTCCGAGACGTGACGAGGCTCACGCGGCATCCGATTTGCATTCTTTGTTCATCTGATCGTAGGGTTAAGGCATACCGACGCGGGGTGGAGCAGCTCGGTAGCTCGCCGGGCTCATAACCCGGAGGTCGCAGGTTCAAATCCTGTCCCCGCTACCACGTGGCCCGCCGCTTCTGATCTCAGAGGCGGCGGGCTTTTTTGTCGTGAGATCGTCGTGGTGATGACATCGAGTTCAGTGCGCCGACGGTGGCTCACTGTCGAGCAGGCCGGCCGCTCGAGGTGGCCGGACGAGGGGGAGTTCATGGGGCGTTCGTTTCGTCGCGAGGCGTGGCTCGTGTACCTGCTCGCCTGCGCGTTCGTGACCGTCAGCGCCATCCTGCAGCTGCGCTCCTGGAACTGGACGCTGTTCGACACTCGCATCTACCTCGACGCGACGACGAAGACGCTGAACGGCACAGCCGATCTGTACGAGGGCCGGTTCGGTGACGGCTGGCCGTTCACCTATCCGCCGTTCGCCGTCCTGGCCTTCGCGCCGCTCGCCGCATTGGCGCGGTCTGTCGCGACGGCGCTGCTGACGCTCGGCAGCCTCGTCGCACTGTTCCGCATCTGCTGGTTGCTCGCGGATCGCTCGATCGCACAGTGGAGGCTGGGGGAGCGAGCCCCGGCCCCCGGCTTGGCGACGGGAGCCCTCACGCCCCTCGTCGCCGCGGGTGGGGTGCTGCTCGCCGCGCGCTCGGACGCCGTCGGCGGCACGCTCGCCTTCGGCCAGATCAACCTCGTCATGGCCTGGTTCGTCGTCGAGGACTACCTCGGTCTCGGCCGCCGGCGCCTCGCGGGGGCTCGGCTGTCAGGCGTGCTCACCGGCCTGGCTGCGGGCGTCAAGGTGACGCCGGCGCTCGCCGCCGTCCCACGCCTGTTCACCCGCGACCACGCGAGCGCCCTGCGCGCGCTGGGGGCGGGCGTCGTCACCGTTGGCGTCTCGGCGATCGTGCTGCCGCACGAGGTCGTCACGTACTTCACGTCGGCGTTGTGGGACACGAGCCGGCCCGGCGCGCCGGAGAGTGAGTGGAACCAGTCGCTGTCGGGCCTCGTCGCGCGCGTCATGCACGACGTGCCGGGCGCCGGCCTCGTCCGCCTGCTCGTCATCGCGGCGGCGCTCGTCGCGGGGGTGTTCGTCACGGCCGCGCTGCTGCGTCGTGACGACGACGTGGGCGCGGTCCTCGTCATCTTCGTCACGACGGGCGCGGTCAGCCCGATCACCTGGTACCACCACCTCGTCCTCGTTCCGCTGTTCGCCGTGTGGGCGATCCTCGCGACGCGCGGTTGGGCCAAGGGGCTGTACCCGGCGATCGCGGCGCAGGCTTTCCTGCTCGGGCTCTGGGTGCTCACCGGGATGTACCAGAGCGTGCCGCGCGACAACGGAGCCGAACTGCACCACGACCCTCTCGAGACCTTCATCAGCGAGGCCGTCCCGGTGCTCAGCCTGACGATCCTCCTGACGCTCGCCGCCGCGATCGCGCGCAGCAGACGGGCAACACAGCCGCACCCGACGCGCTGACGTCGTCCGGTCGCCGGCCGATTCACCAGCATGCCACCTGCTCGGGGCTCGAACCTGAGCCATCGTGTGAGCTCGCGTCGCGTCGTGGGCACCTGATTCGTCTCGGTTGGGGCTGATGGGTCGTCTGCGCGACGGGTCGGTCACGGAATCTCGCGCGAGCCGTTCGGCCATGCCCGTGCCCGCGAGCGCGGCCGCGGCGACCTCCGACGACGCGATGCTCGCCTGGGCCATCAAGCACGGGACGGCGGCGGAACGACGCGACATCGCCGGAAGCATCGGTGTCACCTACCCGGCGGCCGCCGCGTTCCTCGGCACGACGTGTGACAGGGGCCACGGCTATGCCGGGGTGGGTCGTCAACTTCGCGAACACGCCGGCGCGGTGGAACGTCACCCTCGACGGGTCGGCTACGCGGGCGCTCAGGTTCGGCCCGCGAGCCATGACTATGGCGCACTCGGGGTGCCGGACGGGCGCCACACACTCGCGTTCGTCGACCCCCGCACCGGCGCGGTCGCTGCGAAGATCGCGACGGACCTGCACTGCGGTACTCCGGCCGGCGGTACACCCACGTCCGGATGGTCACCGACCGGGCCGGTCGAGGACGGTTCGATTCCGGCGACCCACCCGAGCTCGACGCTGCCGCCACCTGCGAGGCGCCCCAGCCAGACGCCTCCGGGCGTCGGCCCGGTCGTCGAGACCGACCACGTATCGAGCGATCGCGGCCCGGGCGTGCTGGTCGTGTCGTTCCTCGGTGCAGCGGGTGCACTGCTGGGCGCGAGGCGCCGCCTGCGCCGCGCCCGATGAGCGACGAGCGCGATCAGCGACGAGCGCGAACCGCACGCCTGAGCACGGGGGCAGGCGCTCAGGGTCGAGACGCCACGACGCGCGCCCGGTCGTAGGACGACGCCGCGGGCGAACCCAACGCAGGATGGCGACGAACTCACAGGGAGGCAGCGTATGACGTGCCTCCCTGTGAGTCAGTCGCCATCCGGCTGGGCGCCGCGAGATCTGCGAGCCGGCCCAGCGTCGGTGCAGGGAGGTGGCTTACCCTGGCGCCCATGAGCATGACGTCGGGGGTGGAGGGCAGCGTCCGCATCGATGCCTGGTTGTGGGCTGTCCGGTTGTACAAGACCCGCTCGGCGGCGACGACCGCGTGTCGCGCCGGGCACGTCCGCATGAACGGTGCGACCGTCAAGCCGTCGACGAGCGTGACGGTGGGCGCCGATCTGCGCGTGCGTCAGCAGGGCTTCGACCGCATCGTGCATGTCACGGGCCTGGTCAAGAAGCGCGTCGGGGCGCCCGTCGCGGCGCAGTGCTACGTCGAGTCGACGCCGCCGCGCCAGCGCGAGACCATCCCGCAGATCCCGGTGCGTGACCGCGGCGCTGGGCGTCCGACGAAGAAAGACCGCCGTGAGATGGAGCGCCTGCGTCACGGGGGAGCGCGGTGAGTGATCAGGGTGCGCAGGCCGACGGTGATCAGTGCGCCGGAGGGCATGCCGGCAACTCACCTGCGTTGACCACGGTGAACGCGGTCGATGATCAAGAGAAGGGCGGCTCGAGCTGGCCAAGGGCACGATTCGGGCGAAGCGCCGTCGAGGATCGGTCGGGAAGCAAGTCGAAACGCTGGGTGACGAGGCCCGCAGGCCGCGTTCGTCGCGTGCTCGGTGTCGTCATCGCGCTCGCGTGCCTGCTCACTGCCGCGCTGTGCGCTCTCATGTGGTGCGACGTGCTCATCGGTAACGTCGTGCCCGTTCTGCAGGCGCTCACGCCGGTCTGGGTGCTGATCGCCGCGGTGATGCTCGTCGCGGCGGTGCTCGTACGCCGGCGCGCGGCGCTCCTCGCGGCGCTTCCCATGCTCGTCGCTGCAACGGCGGCAGGCGTGGCACTCGCGCAGCATCCGAGCCCGCCGTCGTCGGTGCAGCATGCTGCCGGCCAGCGGCACCTGCGTGTCCTCGCGCTCAACCTCGAGTTCGGAGGCGCTGACGCAGGCGCCGTCGCCGCTGAGGTCGCCCGGGTGCGCCCGGACGTCGTCGTCATGCCCGAGACAACGGCCGTGAAGCTGCGCCTGCTCGACGCCGCGGGTCTGGGTGGGCAGTTGCCGTACCGCGCCTCGGGGCTCGTCGACGACGGCTCACGCGGCACGGCCGTCCTGTCGCGCTACCCGCTGCACACGCTTGACGACGGCCGCCACCTCGGCGCCTACGACCTGCAGATGCCGATCGTGACGGTCGCAGCACCCGGCGCCGATGTCACCGTGCACGGCGTGCACACCTACCCGCCGCTGCAGGACGGCGCGAACCAGTGGCGCCCGCAGCTCGAGGCGCTGGGACGCTGGCAACGCGGCGAGAACGCGCCGCACCTCGTGATGGCGGGCGATTTCAACGCCTCGGCGGCGCACCCGGCGTTCCGGCATCTCGCGGATGGACTCATCGACGCCTTTCCCGCCCAGCATGGCAACTGGCCGCCGACGTGGCCGCAGGACGCCGTCGTGCCGCCGTTCGCCCAGATCGACCACATCCTCACGCGTGGTTTCGTGCCCGTCGATGCGGGCACCTTCACCGTCCCCGGCACTGATCATGCCGGCGTGTGGAGCGACCTGCGCTACTGACGGAACACTCCCTGACGAACATCGCTCGGAAACGCGTCGTGGCTGACGCGTTTCCGGGCGATGTTCGAGGACTCGTGAGCCCGGCGGGCCTCACATGCTCTTGCGGCGGCGCGAGCTCCACCAGGCGATGGTCGTGCCGACCACGAAGATGGCGATCAGCGCGGCCGCGGCGATGAGCCAGTGGTCGGTGTCCCGCACCCAGAACGGATCCCACGAGCGGGAACGGCCGGGGATCGTCATGCTCGTCTTGACGTCGGCGGTCTGGGCACCCATGGCCAGGCCCCAGCGGCTCGGGAAGATGCTGCCGAGGCCGCGCATGAGCTGGCTGTCGAGATCGAACAGCCCACCCGAGAAGACCAGCGCGCCCATGATGACGATGACGAGCATCGGCATGACCTGCTCGTTCGTCTTCGCGAAGCTCGACAACGCGAGGCCGATCGCGACAGCCGCGAGCCCCGTCAGGAAGGCGAGGACGAACGTCTCGAGCGTCGTGTTGGCGAGCGCGACGGGGGCGGTCGGCGCGCCCTTGCCCGCGATGACGAGCAGGACGAGGATGGCGCACTGCACCGCGACGAGCAGCCCGTACGTGACGACCTTGCTGCCGATGTAGGCGAAGGGTGACAGTCCGACGGCCTTCTCCCGCAAGAAGATCGGGCGCTCGGCGACGAGTTCGCGGATGGTGGCGGCCAACCCCATGAAGACCGATCCCATGACGATGAGCGTCATGATCTGGGTTCCTTCAGCCCGCAGCGTCACCTTGCCGGGGTCGCCCCCGTTGGCGATGAGTTCCTGCTCGAAGAAGACCGTCTTCAGCCCGTGCGTGCCCGGTACGAGCATCGCCAGGCCCGCGAGGGCGATGGGGAGCAGCAGCATGAAGGCGACGAAGCCGCGGTCGGCCGCGATGACCCTGAACTGGCGTCGGATGAGCGTCGACAGCTGACGAAAGATCGACTGCTGACGCGGTGGCACGTCCCGCTGCGACGACGCGGACGGGCGCGGCGCGCTCAGGGGAGCGGACACCTGGCTGTCCATCATCGCCGAGGAGCGGAACACGTCCTGCGAGCGCTGCGGGTCGTCGGTGACGGTGTTGAACACATCGGCGTGATCGCTCGCCGAGAAGTAGGGCAGCATCTCGTCGGGCGGGCCGAAGTAGGCGACCCGTCCGCCCGGTGCGAGCATGAGCACCCGGTCGCAGACGCCGAGGCTCGCGACGTTGTGCGTGATGACGACGACGGTGCGGCCGCCGTCGGCGAGGCCGCGCAGCGTCAGCATGACGCGCTTGTCGAGGCCCGGGTCGAGGCCGGAGGTCGGTTCGTCGAGGAAGAGCAGCGACGGGCGCGTCAGCAGCTCGAGGGCAACGGATGTGCGTTTGCGTTGGCCACCGGACAGGCGTGAGACCTGGGTGGTGGCGTGCTCCGTCAGCCCCAGTTCGTCGATGACCTCCTCGACGCGGGCCTCGCGCGACTCACGATCGAGGTCGGCGGGGAAGCGCAGCTCGGCCGCGTACCGCAGGGCCTGACGGACCGTCAGCTCGGGGTGGACGACGTCGTCCTGCGGGACGACGCCGATACGGTGGCGCAGATCCTCGTAGTTGTCGTAGAGGTCTCGTCCGTCGTAGTAGACCTCGCCCTCGGTAGCCTTCTGGGCACCGATGAGGGCCTTGAGCAGCGTCGACTTGCCCGCACCCGAGGGGCCGATGACGGCGACGAGGCTCGATCCTTCGAGGCCGAAACTGACGTCGTCGAGCAGCTTCTTGCCGTCGGGCAGCGAGAACGACAGGTGGTTGGCGACGAAGGTGACGTCACCTTCGTCCTCGCTCGCGACGAGACGCCCGTTCTTCAACGTGAATCGGGTGTGGCCGACGGCGAGCAGGTCGTCCTCGCGCAAGGTGCCGCGGGTGATGCGCGCACCGTTGATGTAGGTGCCGTTGCTGCTGCCGAGATCCTCGACGGCGAAGCTGTCGCCCTGCGGCACGAGGCGGGCGTGACGCCGGCTCGCGAGCAGGTCGCGCACGACGATCTCGTTCTCGGTGCCGCGACCGATGGTGATGGTGCCCGACGGCAGGGCCATGGCCTGCGGGACGGCGCCCTGGACGGTCAGGCGGCCGGTGGGTTCGGGCTCGAGCTGCCCGGTCCATCCCTGGAACACGTCGCCGCTCGCACGTCGCTCGGCGGGGGCCTGCGGGGGGCGGGGCAGCCGGATCGGGCCGGTCTTCAGGCTCGAACCGGTCGTGGCGTCGGGCGTGGGCGCAGCGCTCGAAGCGCCGCTGCTGCGACGCGGCATCGGCACGGAGATCGAGGTTGCCTCAGGCGGGGCCTGTGACGGGCTCGCGCCGTTCGGGTCGACACTGCGCGCGACCTGCTCACCTGCTGGGGTGGAACTTCGCGAGAACTGGACTCGCGTCCCACGGGGCCCGCCGAGTCGGACGTCCTCACCACCGCGCAGATCGCGGTAACCGTGCACGCGCTGGCCGTCGACCCAGGTGCCGTTCGAGCTGTCGAGGTCACGCACCTGCCACCCCTCGCCCTGCGCGCTCACCTGAGCGTGGCGTCGTGAGACGTCGACGTCGACGATCGTGATGTCGCAGTCGCGGCCGCGGCCGATCGTCGCGCTCTCACCTGGTTGCAACCGCACGACGTGCCCGTCGACCTGCACCGTCAGTTCTTGTATTCCCACGCTTCCCTCCCGGAGCGTTCCAGCGCCCACGGGCGCTGCTGTGGTCGATGTCCAGGTTGGATCGCGGCCGGTCCGGACGGGTGTTCGCGGCTCAGACCGAGACGAGCCAGCCGTCGCGCACCTCGAAGGTGGAGGCGCCGATGCCGATGCGGTCGCCTTCGTGCAGCAATGTCTGCTCGACGCGGCGCCCGTTGACGAACGTGCCGTTGCGCGACCCGAGATCGCGCAGCAGCAGACCCTCATCCTCCGCCGTGATGACGACGTGTCGGCGCGAGACGAGCATGTCGTCGAGCACGATGCTGTTGCTGCGGCTGCGGCCGATCGTCAGCGAGTCCTCCGGCAGATCGTCGTTCTGGCCGACGACCTGAGGCGGCGCCGACTCGTACCCGCTCGAGGAGTACCCGTTCGACGGGGGAGCCGACGCATAGCCCCCAGACGGAGGTGCGGACGGGTAACCACCCGACGGAGGTGCCGACGGGTAGCCGTTCGACGGGCTCGTCGCCTGCGCGTCGGCTGCCGGCGCGGGCACGGCTCCGACGGGTGAGGCGCCACCGCGGGGTGCCTGGTCGGCGTCGCCGTCGGCCTGGTCGTGGCGCGGCGACTCGGATGCACCGTCAGCGGGGTCGGAGCCCACCGCGTGAGGCGCCGAGGGCGCCGCGTACTGACCTGCATCGCCGGGCGCAGACTGCCCGGCGGCGGATTGCTGTTCGCCTGCCCACCCCACGGGCGTGGCGGCGGGCTGGGCGTCGTTCCACGGGTTGCCGAGCTGCCCGGGAGCGGCCGGGCCGGCGCCCTGCTCGTCGGCCGAGCTCGCGTCCATCTGTCGCGCATCCCTCTGCTGCGGCGCGGCCGGGGCATCGCCCGACGAACGGCCGCCGATGGCCGGAGCGTCAGCCTGCGCGGCGGGCGCGTCGAGCTGAGCATCCGGTCGCGGCCCGGCCCACGCCGGCTGCGCGGTGCCCGTGGCGGGCGCGTTCCACTGGATGGGGTACGGCTCGCGGCCTCGTTCGCTCATCGTCCACTCCGTTCGCGGCGCGGTGCGCCGTCCCGTCCTACGTCGATCCGTCGTTGTCATCCGGGTGCCGGCCCGCCGATGTCGGTGGTCGGGCGCGCCCGTGTCATGGGGCAGCCTACCGGCCGCGACACACCCATGGGTGGGCGTCGGGAATGAGTAAGCTGGGGGCAGCGTCCAAGCGTGATCGGGCCAGGCGACACGCACGCGAGATCTGCGAGGAATCCATGGGTATTGCACACAAGAGCGCCACGCGCCACCGCGTCGTCATCATCGGCTCCGGCTTCGGCGGTCTGTTCGCCGCGACCCAGTTCAAGGACGAGGACGTCGACGTCGTCCTCATCTCCTCGACGACGCATCACCTGTTCCAGCCGCTGCTGTACCAGGTCGCGACCGGCATCCTCAGCGAGGGCGTCATCGCCCCGAGCACGCGCGAGGTGCTCAAGAAGGTCAAGAACGTCGAGGTATTCCAGGGGACGGTCAGCGACATCGACGTCCAGAACAAGCGCGTCTTCGCGCAACTGCTGGACTCGACCCAGACGTACGACTACGACTCGCTCATCGTCGCGGCCGGCGCGGGGCAGTCGTACTTCGGCAATGACCACTTCGCCGAGTTCGCGCCCGGCATGAAGAGCATCGACGACGCGCTCGAGCTGCGAGGTCGCATCTTCGGTGCCTTCGAGACAGCGGAAGTGGCCGCGGCCGCCGGCGAGTGGGACGACGTGCGCACGCTGCTGACGTTCGTCGTCGTCGGGGCCGGCCCGACGGGCGTCGAGATGGCCGGGCAGATCAGCGAACTCGCCAACCGCACCCTCGCCGAGGACTTCCGCCACATCAACCCCAAGGACGCGCGCATCGTCCTCGTCGATGCGGCGCCGCAGGTGCTGCCACCGTTCGGCAAGAACCTCGGCGAGAAGGCGAAGAAGCAGCTCGAGAGCATGGGCGTCGAGGTGCTGCTCGGGCAGATGGTGACGAATGTCGACGCCACGGGCATCGAGATGAAGACGCAGGACGGCACCGTCACCCGCATCGACTCCGCGTGCAAGGTGTGGGCCGCAGGCGTCGCCGCGAGCCCGCTCGGCAAGCTGCTCGGTGACAAGACGGGCGCCGAGGTCGACCGCGCCGGGCGCATCTCCGTGCAGCCCGACCTGACGCTGCCCGGCCACCCGGAGATCTTCGTCGTCGGCGACATGATGAGCCTCGACAAGCTGCCCGGCGTCGCGCAGGTGGCGATCCAGGGCGGAAAGTTCGCGGCCAAGTCGATCCTCGCGGGCGTCAAGGGTGAGCCGGCCCCGGCGAAGTTCAAGTACTTCGACAAGGGCTCGATGGCGACGATCTCCCGTTTTTCGGCCGTGACGAAGGTGGGCCGCCTCGAGACGGAGGGGTTCATCGCGTGGCTCATGTGGCTCGGCGTTCACCTCGTCTACATCATCGGCTTCAAGTCGCGCCTGTCGACGATGCTGAGCTGGGCCGTCGCGTTCGCGAGCGACAGCCGCGACGAGCGCACCACCACGGAGCAGCAGGTCCACGCGCGTCTCGCGATCGCCGAACTCGGGGAGAAGTACCACCCGAGCGTCGACGTGCCCGGCCTGCTCGAGCTGTCGAAGGGCAGCGCGCAGCTCGAAGCCGTTGACGGTGCGGACGCGCCGGCGCTCGAGAAGCAGTCTGAGACGCCGAAGGCCTGATTCCGGTCGCACGAATCCGTGCGATGCGCGACGGCGCGGGGGAGTCGTCGCCGAGACGAGCGAGCACCTCGTCGTGGAGCAGGCCGTTCGTCGAGACGCCGTTGCCGCTCCAGCAGCCGGGGCGTCCGTCGAGGCCGGTGAAGCGGCCGCCCGCCTCGGTGACGATGGGCACGAGCGCCGCCATGTCGTAGTCCTCGAGCTCCGGTTCGGGCGCGATGTCGACGCTTCCCTGCGCGACGAGCATGTGCGAGAAGAAGTCGCCGTAGGCGCGTGAACGCCAGCATTCCTTCGACAGGCGGAACAGGTCCATGTCCTTGCCACGTTCGGCCCAGCCGTTGAACGAGGAATAGCTGAGAGAGGCGTCCGCCAGCCTGTCGACCTTCGAGACGCTGATCGACGTCGCGCTCGTGAGGCTGCGTCCGGTCCACGCGCCGGTGCCCTGCGCGGCCCACCAGCGGCGGTGCAGTGCGGGTGCGGCGACGAGACCGACGACGGGCGTGCCCGCGTCGACGAGGGCGATGAGGGTCGCCCAGACGGGCACACCGCGCACGTAGTTCTTCGTCCCGTCGATGGGGTCGATGATCCACAGCCGATCGGCGTCGCCGCTCGTGCCGAATTCCTCACCCTTGATGGCGTCGCGCGGGCGCGCGCGCTTGAGGTTCTCGCGGATGACGCGTTCGGCCTCGCGGTCGGCCTCCGTCACGGGGGTGAGGTCGGGTTTCGACTCGACCTGCAGGTCGGCGGCGCCGAAGCGCGACATCGTGATCTCTTCGACCGAGTCGGCGAGGACGTGGGCCAGGCGCAGGTCGTCGTGGTACGGGCTGGGGTCGCGCAGGGTGTCGCTCATTGCGCCCACGCTACCGGCTCGCCGGCACCGCGAGCACGCGGTGGCGGGGTAGGCGAGTGAGTGCTCACTCGTCTACCCCGCGGTCGGGTTCAGCGTCGCTCGAGGTGCTCGTCCTTGTCGGGCACGTGGCGCGAGCGCAGCAGACGACGCAACGACGCCAGGCGCGCCGGGCCCGTCGTGCCGGCGTGACCCGCGGCGACGTAGGCGTCGAGCGCGCAGTCTGCCTCGTCGTGCGAGCAGCCGCGTGGGCATTCGGCAGTGCCGGGGGCGAGCTCAGGGAAGTGGTCGACGATCGTCGTCGGGTCGATGTGTGCGAGGCCGAACGAACGAATGCCGGGGGTGTCGATGATCCAGCCGCCCTCCGGCCCGGGAAGTTCGAGGGCGATCGCCGACGTCGAGGTGTGGCGCCCGCGTCCCGTCACGTCGTTGACGTGGCCGGTCGTGCGCGCGGCATCCGGAACGAGGGCGTTGACCAGTGTCGACTTGCCGACGCCGGAGTGCCCGACGAGGACGCTGACACGCCCGGCGAGGCGGGCGCGCAGGTCGTCGAGACCGTCGAGGTCACGGGCGACACGACCACCGGACGCGATCAGCTCGTCCCGTTGGGCGTCGCTCAGCTCGTGCGCCGACGTGACGCTGTGCGGCACGTCGAGGTCGGCGTAGTTCGCGAGGAACGGCGCCGGGTCGTCGAGGTCGGCCTTCGTCAGCGCGAGCAGCGGGTCGAGCCCCGCGTCGTAGGCGGCGACGAGGCAGCGGTCGATGAGGCCGGTCCGCGGCTCGGGGTTCGCGACCGCCGTCACCATGACGAGCTGGTCGGCGTTCGCGACGATGACGCGCTCGTACGGGTCGGTGTCGTCGGCGGTGCGGCGCAGCACGCTCGAGCGTTCCTCGACGCGCACGATGCGCGCGAGCGAGCCCTCGTGACCGCTCGTGTCGCCGACGAGCGCAACACGGTCACCGACGACGATGGGCGTGCGCGTCAGCTCGCGGGCGCGCATCGCCGTGATCTGCCGTCCGTCGAGCAGGACCGACCAGCGGCCGCGGTCGACACCCGTCACTATGCCGATGACGGCGTCGGCGTGCTTGGGGCGATCCTTCGTGCGGGGCCGAGATCCCTTGCGGTTGGGGCGCACGCGCACGTCGGACTCACTCCAGTTGCGACTCGCCATCTCAGACCGTCCGCTGCAGCGCCGGCTCGTGCGCCGCACTCGTGCCGTCGAGCAGCGCCTCCCACCGCCGGTCGAAGTGCGGCAGCGTCTTGGCGGTCGTGCCGACGTTCTCGACGACGATGCCGTCAACGACGAGCCCGACGACCGCAGCCGCCATCGCCATGCGGTGATCGTCGTACGTGTGGAACAGCCCGCCGTGCAGCACTTCTCGCGGCACCGGGGTGATGACAAGACCGTCCTCGGTCTCGTGCACCTGCGCCCCGATCGCCGTGAACTCGCGCGAGAGCGCCGCGAGCCGATCGGTCTCGTGGCCGCGGATGTGGGCGACGCCGCGGATGCGGCTGCCACCGTCGGCGAGCGCGCACAGGGCGACGACGACGGGCGTCAGCTCGGACGCTTCGGTGAGGTCGACGTCGATGCCCCGCAGACGACCGCTTTCGGGGCCGCGCACACGCAGACCGTCACGATCGAGCGTCACCTTGCAGCCCATGCGCTCGAGAACGCCACGGATGTGATCGCCCGGCTGCGTCGTGAACGTCGGCCAGTCGGCCATGAACACCTCGCCACCCGTGACGGCGGCCGCCGCGAGGAAGGGGGCAGCGTTCGACAGGTCGGGCTCGACCATGACGTCGAGCGCGCGGATGTCGCTGGGTTCGACGCTCCACGCGTAGCTGCCGCGCCCGTCGGCGTCGACGTCGTCACCGACCTCGATGACGACGCCCGCGTCACGCAGCACCTCGACCGTCATGTCGATGTGGGGGATGCTCGGCAGCGTTGCGCCGGTGTGGACGATCGTCACGCCCTCGTCGAAGCGCGCGCCGGAGAGCAGTAGTGCGGAGACGAACTGCGAACTCGTCGACGCGTCGACCTCGACGCGCCCGCCCGTGACGGCTCCGGTGCCGTGGACGGTGAACGGCAGTGCGCGGCGGCCGTCGTCGTCGATGCGGACGCCGAGGTCGGCGAGGGCCTGCAGGACAGGACCCATGGGGCGATTGCGGGCGTGCTCGTCGCCGTCGAAGGCGACCGGCCCGTCCGCGAGGGCGGCGACCGGCGGGAGGAAGCGCATGACGGTGCCGGCGAGGCCGCAGTCGACCTGCGCGGGGCCCCGAAAGGGTGCAGGAGTGACGTGCCAGTCGTCGCCCTCGGGGGAGTCTCCGGGCACGTCCTCGACCTGGACGCCCACCGAGCGCAGTGCTTGCGCCATGAGGAGGGTGTCGCGCGAGCGCAACGGCGCCCGCAGGAGAGAGTCGTCGTCGGCGAGGGCGGCGAGGACCAGGTAGCGGTTCGTCAGGGATTTCGAGCCGGGGACGCTGAACGCGCCGACGACCGGCCGGTCCGCGCGAGGTGCGGGCCAGTCGGTCGTCGGGTTCGCGGAAGCGGCGCTCGTCGCGGCGGTGGTCGTCATGTCGGAGTTCTTCATGTCGAGGCCCGCTGCGCGAGCGCTCGTACTGCCGGAGGTCATGAGGGCAGCTTGCTCCCGGCGACGGCGGCCATGAGCTTGGCCTCGCGACGAGCCGTCTTCGCGGCGCGCTTGGCCTCACGGCGCGTGACGTCGACGCCGTGCGAGGTACGCCAGGCGAGGCCCGGCTTGCCCGCGGTGTCGGCGGCGGCGAGCAGCACGCCACCGACGATGGCGGCAGTGCGGAAGAAGTTGGACTGCTTGCGTGCCTTCACCTCCGGGTCCTTCTCGGCCCAGAACGCCTCGTGCATGTAGGCGTTCGCGCCGACCGTCGGGGCGAGCAGAGCCGCGGACAGGCGCGGGAACTTGCCGAGCGCGAGGGCGGTGCCGGCGGCACCCATGAGCGCGCCCTGGCCCTTGACGATCATCTCGGGGTCGTTCGGCACCTTGCTGCCGCTCTCGCGGCTGACGAACTCGACGAACGGCGCGGCCTCGGCGGCCTGCGACTTCGTGTTGGTGAACGCCTTGGCCGCCTCGTTGAGGAAGTAGCTGGCGAGCGCGGTACGCGCGATGCGACGGATCATGGTTCCTCCTCCTGTGAAGGTCGGCGTCGATCGTCGACGCCTTGGCCTCCCACGTTAGTCGGCGCCACCGACAACATGCGAGCCCTGTACTGCCACCGGCCGCCCGGCTGCGCACTCACTCCAACGCTGTGGGGCAGTGGGCGCGGTCCATCCTGGCCGATCCGTGGGCGAACTCGCAGATGGAGCTGCCCGATCGGCCCCCGCAGAGCTGCGTGGGGGCTGACTAACATGATGTCTCGTCGTGGACGCGACCGTCCTCGCATCCAGGGGCAGGGAGATGCACACGATGGCAAGACTTCGAACCGTCACCATCGATGACAGGGACCCCTTCGGAGAATGGGACCTGACAGAAGAGTCTCTCCGAACCGCTTATGTCGCGGCCGGTCACGTCACGAAGGCCTTGGGCGCGCTTGCCACTCCTCTCACCGGCCGGAGGGCGTACATGGCTGCCGACCTGACGGGTTCTGATCGGGCGATGAGGGCCGGGCTGAGTGACATGACCCTGTCGACCGAGCCATCGGCGCCGTCCTACTTGAGCCAGATGATCGACGCCATCAAGGGGATGGCCTTCGAGGACACGACGGAGTTCGAAAGGATTCTCGCGGGAGTCGATCAACGTTCCTTCCGTAGGGAGCTCCCCGTCAGGAAGAGCCGGGCGATCCGCGAGGCAAAGCTGATTCATACCATCGTCGCGGATAGCGGAGTGGGATACACCCTGGCCGTGAGTCACGCGGATGGCCGTTCCCTCTACGTCGTTCCTCATGACGAGGCTTCCCCCACCATCGCCATGGGGATCGCACGCTCCATCTACGTCGACGATTCAGGTCCGTCGTTCGAAGTCAGGGGGAAGTTCAAGCCGGCACCGTCTTTCGACACTGCGGGGAGGCGTTGTGTGATTCCGGATGCTTTCTTCTTGACGAATCACGTGAGCCGAGCCGCTTCACGTCGGTGCGATGCGCATGACCGCAGCGGCGCCACGCTCGTGGGGGGTGCAGCGCGCGTCAATGATGCGGTCCGGGCGATGAACCCATCGCACCCGCGCTTCGCGGCGCATTTCACGCACCCCATCTACGACGACCCCGCAGATGAATGGTCTCCGTTCGGCAGTGACGGGGCCGCCGGTGTGCTTGCGGAGTGGGAGAGCCGTCGGGACGAGCTGACGTCCTCCACGCGCCTGCGAGAGATGTACGACACGGACGAAGAATGGCGGGAGTCGGCCGCCGCGATCGGCACGTCGCCCCTCGATGCCGTTGACGAAGCGACCTGGGTGGTGGCGAGAGCATTCACGCTGCTGCGTCTGACCGGCCAGATCGACGAGGGCGGCAAGGTCGCTGCTCTGCGTGGTCTTGATCGACTTCTGCTCGAGACGGACGGTGCAGACGAATACCTCCAGCAGAAGCGTGACCTGCAGTCGTGGCGCAGCGGGCGCGCCTGAGACCCGGGCGTGCCAGACGGGCAGGGGCAGCGCCGGGGGCCCGAAAGCCGGTTGCGCTCGGTGAAGTGATGGAGGCACGACGGGCGGCGAATGGTCGCTTTCTTCACCGGAGCCGGGCAAGACTGGGTGAGACGACGACCTCTCCTCTTAGGCTTGGCCCATGTGCGGCAGATACGCAGCCAGTGCGAGCACGGGTGAATTGGTCGAGGAGTTCGAGGTCGACGTCGACGCGACGGGCGAGCAGACGCGGTCGCTGCTCGCGTCGCCGCAGAACCCGCCTGTCGGTGAGCCCGACTACAACATGGCGCCGACGAAGCAGGCGCCCGTCGTCCTGACCCGTCCCGAGCGGCTCGACGACGGCTCGCGCGGCGAGGCGAAGCGTCAGCTGCGTCACCTCACGTGGGGGCTCGTGCCGTCGTGGTCGAAGGACACCAAGGGTGGCGTGCGCATGATCAACGCGCGCGCTGAGACGTTGCTCGAGAAACCGTCGTTCGCGAAGGCCGCCCGCGCGCGTCGCTGCCTCGTGCCCGCGTCGGGTTGGTACGAGTGGCAGCTGTCACCGACGGCGCTCGACGCCAAGGGCAAACCGCGCAAGCAGCCGTTCTACATGCGCCGCGTCGACGGCACGGACGTCGCATTCGCCGGCCTCTACGAGTTTTGGTGCGATCGTTCGCTGCCCGACGGCGACCCGGCCGCGTGGCTGACGACGTTCGCCATCATCACGACGAGCGCGGGGCAGGGCCTCGACCGCATCCACGATCGCCAGCCCCTCGCGCTCGAACGCGAGCAATGGGCCGAGTGGCTCGACCCGACGCTGACCGACGACGCCGACGTCGCGACGTTCCTCACGCCCGGCGATTCGAGCCCCTTCGAGGCCTACCCCGTCTCACGCGCGGTGAGTTCGAATCGGACGAACGGCCCAGGCCTCATCGAACCCGCGCCGGAATCCGACCTCGTGGGCGTCGTCGACCCCGCGACCGGCGAGATCATCGGGGCCGAGAAGTGACCGCCGAACCACGTCCCTCCCGGTCTGTCGCGCCGGAACGAGCGCACCGCGTTCTTGACATCGAGACGGACGCCGGGCCGGCACGCGCCTACGTCATCGATCCGGTCGGTGGTCCCGCGAACACCGAGGTGAAGAACTCCGAGTCCTCGAGCACCGAGTCTGCGAACGCTGAGACTGCGGCGGTCACGACGACCGGCAAACACCAGCCCGTAGGAACACTCGTCCTCGGACACGGCGCCGGCAAGGGCACGAACACGCTCGACCTGTGGGGCTTGCTCGACCTCGCCGATGACGGGTGGCGTGTCGTCCTCGTCGACCAGCCCTGGGTGCTCGCGGGCCGCAAGATCGCCACGCCCCCGAAGACCCTCGACGAGGGTTGGCGCGCCGTCGTGAGCCACTTGCGCGAGGCGGGCGAGATCACGGGCCGCTTCGTGCAGGGTGGTCGTTCCGCCGGTGCCCGCGTCGCGTGCCGCACCGCCGTCGAGACGGGCGCTGACGCCGTCGTCGCGCTGGCTTTTCCGCTCGCGGCGCCGGGCAAGGCGGACGACCCGTCGAAATGGCGCACGGACGAGGCGCAAGCCGTGCTCGATGCGGTCGTTACCCTGCTCGTCGTGCAAGGCGCCACGGACACCTTCGGCGGCCCCGACGCGATCCGCGCCGCGCTGCCCGGCGCCGACGTCGCCGCCGTCGCGGGCCCGCACGGATTCAGCAAGCAGCCGCAGGATGTCGTCGACGCCGTGCGCAGGTGGCTGGCCGCCGCGTCCTGACTCATATCGAGAGCGGGGCGGGGAATAGCGCAGCCCACTCATCGTGTTGACGACGGCGAAACAGAAAGCCCACGAGGGCCATTCGAACGTCGAAAGTGAGCACGATGCTGGTAGCACCCGTGGTTCCGGTCGAACCGTCCGCGCTGAGCCTCACCACCGGTTTCGGTGGCGCGGGCACGCGCGCGTCTCGTGTCGCGCCGCACCCCGCGCTAGGGTTGAGCGCGATGACAGACAACACGACGGTCGACGCCCTCGGCGCGCCGCAGCCAGACGGCGGCGCGGCGCCACGCAGCGTCACCGATTCCAAGGATTTCGACCCGAGTACCGAGACCCCGGCCGAGCGGGCCGCGCGCTTCGATCGTGACGCGATGCCGTACCTCGATCAGCTCTACAGCGCCGCCCTGCGCACGACGCGCAACCCGAGCGACGCCGAGGATCTCGTGCAGGAGACGTTCGCAAAGGCGTTCGCAGCCTTCCACCAGTACAAGCCGGGCACGAACCTCAAGGCGTGGCTGTACCGCATCCAGACGAACACGTACATCAACTCTTACCGCAAGAAGCAGCGTCAGCCGCTCGAGTCCGACGCCGCCGAGGTGGAGGACTACCAGCTCGCGCGGGCCGAGGCGCACTCGTCGACGGGGTTGAAGTCGGCCGAGAACGAAGCGCTCGATCACCTGCCCGACAGCGACATCAAGAAGGCGCTGCAGGCCTTGCCGGAGGACTTCCGTCTCGCGGTGTACTACGCCGACGTCGAGGGTTTCCCCTACAAGGAGATCGCCAAGATCATGGACACGCCGATCGGCACCGTGATGTCGCGCCTGCACCGCGGACGCAAGCTGCTGCGTGAACAACTCGAGGACTACGCGCGTGGGCGCGGCTTCCTCAAGGGTGAGGCGGACACCGCGAAGGGGGCGAAGAAATGAGCGACAAGTGCCCCGAGTACGTCGATCGTCTCTACGCCTACATCGACGGTGAGCTGACGGCCGAGCAGTACGAGGAGATCAAGGCTCACCTGCTCGACTGCCCCCCGTGTTTGACGGAGTACGAGCGCGACATGCTGCTCAAGAAGCTCATCAAGCGCGCTTGCGCCTGTGAGCAGGCGCCGGAGCAACTGCGCTCGTCGATCCTCACGCGCATCACCTACGAGCGCACCGAGGTGGGCTACGAGGCCTGACGCCGAACCGAGCATGACGAAGGCCGACCATCCCGTGAGGGTGGTCGGCCTTCGTTCGCGTCTGCGGCAGATGCTCAGGCGTTGGGCTTCTTGCCGTGGTTCGCGCCCTTGCCCTTGCGGCTGCGACGCTTGCGTGCGCGCTTGCTCATGGTCTTGCTCCCTGGTTCGGGGTCTTCCCCCCGGTACGTCGGGGGCCAACCTCCCCATTCTGTCACATCGCGCTCGTGCCCCCTGCGGGCATCCGCGCAGCGAGAGGCGGCTCGCTCTCGTCGGCCTGGCGTGGTGGGGAGGTGGAGTCTCGGATCAACCGTTCGATTGATCCGAGCGGAGGTGGACCTTTATTAAGGTGAGCCTTCCTCATCAGAAAGGCTCGGATCCATGACGACGGCCCTCACCCCGCCCCTGTCGGCCGCGCTGCGCGACCACACCCGTGCCGCGCACGAGCACGCCGAGAACCGCGGCTTCATGACCCGCCTCATGGGCGGCGAGAGCAGCATCGGCGCGCACCAGGGGCTGCAGCGTCAGCTGCTGCCGGTGTACGACCACCTCGAGTCGGCGTGCGCGACGCACCGCGATGACCCCCGCCTCGCGCCGCTGCTGGACCCGGCACTCGAGCGCGCCGCATCGCTGCGTCACGACCTCGCCGCGCTGGAACGCCTCGGCTATGCGGACGCCACGGCGATCCTGCCCGCCACGCAGCGCTACGTCGACGACCTCGTCGCCTGCGCCGCCTCGCCGGCCACGCTCATCGGCCACCACTACACGCGCTACCTCGGGGATCTGTCCGGCGGGCAGATCATCGCGACGCTCATGCGCCGCCACTACGACGCGCCTCACGATGTCCTCACCTTCTACCGCTTCGACATCGCCAAGCCGAAGACGTACAAGGACGCCTACCGCGCCCGCCTCGATGAGTTGGCCCTCACGACGCAGGAGCAGGACGAGGCCCTCGACGCCGCCGGTCGCGCCTTCGCCCTCAACGCCGCCGTCTTCGACGCGCTGGACGCCTGCTACCCCGCGGGTGCGAACGCTCGGGCCGAGGCCGTCTGAACGCATGGAATCGATCCGTGAGATGCCCGTGGCGCTCGCGTTCGGCATCCTGTTCTGCATCGTCATGGCGCGAGCCAACGCGACATACTGGATCGGCCGCGGCGCGATCGGCGGCTGGCGTCGGCATCCGAAGTACGCCCACCACCTCGACGCGCGCTCCGTCAAGCGCGCCGAGGGCATGGTGCACCGCTTCGGCCCGCTCGCCGTCCCGCTGTCGTTCCTGACGGTCGGCGTGCAGACGGCCGTCAACCTCATGGCCGGGGCCGGCCGGATGCCGCTCGTGCGCTACCTGCCGGCCGTCGCCGTCGGCAGCCTCATCTGGGTCGGCGTGTACACCGTGGTCGGGGTGGCGTTGCTCGACGTCATCCTCCGCCTCGTGCACTGACGCACCTGACGTCATGAAGGTGGACGAGAACCGCCGATGTGGACGGAAATCGCAGGAGGGGACGGGATTCGCGACGGTGAACGAGAATCGCAGGTGAGGCAGCGAGAACGGCCCGGCATCCAAGGGGGATGCCGGGCCGTTCTCGTTGCGGGAGGGAGGCTCAGGCCTGCTTCGTCTCCGCGAAGATGCGAGCGATCTCGTCGATCTTGCCGAGCAACTCGTCAGCCTTGGCGATGTCCCACTCGCCCTTGGTGCCGCTGGCACCGGCGAGCTTCGTCGCCTCGTTGACGAGGGTGTGAAGCTGCGGGTACTTCTCGAAGTGCGGGGGCTTGAAGTAGTCCGTCCACAGCACCCACAGGTGCTCCTTGACGAGCTGGCTGCGCTGCTCCTTGATGATCGTGGCGCGCATCTTGAAGTCTTCGTCGCCGGGCTTGTCGGCGACCTTGGCGATGATGGCCTTGACCGACTCGGCCTCGATGCGGGCCTGGGCAGGGTCGTAGACGCCGCAGGGCAGGTCGCAGTGAGCCGAGACCTCGACGGTGGGGGTGAAGAAACGCTTCAGCATGAGGGACTCCTTGCTGCTGGTGATCAGCTGCCGAACGGCAGCACTGCTCTCAACCTATCGCGCGAAGCGGCCCCGGCGAAAGGTGCTGACGCAGGTGCGACAACGTCGCAGAATCTGCGTCATCACTGGGGAGTCGGGGCTGACGACCCGCCCCCGCATCGCCTCGTCCCCCAGCGCCCCGACGAGCCATGAGTCGACCCCCTCACGGGGGTTGTCACGCTCCACCCACCAGCCCGACGCGCCGTCGGCGAGGCGTTCGCGCCTCGTCACCCGTTTGATCGCGAGCGGGCGGGGGCCGTCGTCGCCGTCAGGGAGGCGGACGACGTGGCAGCGCCCGACCCGGGGCGACGTACCCCAGGCGACGAGGACGACGTCGCCGTCGACGTAGGTCGGTTCCATCGAGCGACCCCTGACGACGACGAAGCCCAGCTGCATCCCACCAGGGTAGTGGGTTGCAGCTGGGCGAGCGTCAGAGCAGTTCGTCGTCGACGAGGGCGGCGATCGCCTCGTGCTCGCTGCGAATGCGCGACAGGAAGCTCTTGGTGCGCTCACGCTGCGGGTTGTTGATGACGTCGCGCGGCGCGCCGGTCTCGACGATGACGCCGGCGTCCATGAACACGACACGGTCCGCGACGTCCCGCGCGAAGCTCATCTCGTGCGTGACGACGACCATCGTCATCCCGTCCTTGGCCAGTTCCTTCATGACGGCGAGCACCTCGCCGACCAGTTCGGGGTCGAGGGCGGACGTCGGCTCGTCGAACAGCATGAGCTTCGGCTGCATCGCGAGCGCGCGGGCGATGGCGACGCGCTGCTGCTGGCCGCCCGAGAGCTGGCTGGGGTAGTGCTTCGTCTTGTCGCCGAGCCCGACCCGTTCGAGCAGCCGCTCGGCCTCCGCCTTCGCCTCGGCCTTGCCCACGCCCTTGACCTGGACGGGCGCCTCCATGACGTTCTCGAGGGCCGTCATGTGTGGGAAGAGGTTGAAGCGCTGGAAGACCATGCCGATCTCACGGCGCTGCGCGGCGATCTTCCTGTCCGTGAGGCGGTGCAGCTGCCCGCCCTTGTCGGCGTAACCCATGAGGTCGCCGTCGACCCAGATGCGCCCGCCGTCGATCGTCTCGAGCTGGTTGATGCAGCGCAGGAACGTCGTCTTTCCCGAGCCCGACGGGCCGAGCAGCACGACGACCTCGCCGGGGTGGACGTCGAGGTCGATGCCCTTGAGCACCTCGTGCTTGCCGAACGACTTCATGACGTTGACGGCGCGCACGAGTGGCTCATCGGAGCGTGAGGCCACGGGGGCCGTGGTTGCGGACGGTCGCGGCTGGGCGTTGCTCGCCCCGGCGGCGGCGGTGCTCATCAGTGGTCACTTCCGATCGAGGACAGACGTGAGCGGAACCCGCCGGTCGTGGTGCCCTGCGCCCCGAAGCCGCGCGCGAAGCGTCGCTCCAGCCAGCTCTGCAGCAGCATGAGCAGCGTGCAGAGGATGAGGTACCACATGAGGGCGCCGACGTAGCTCGGCATCACCTTGTACGTGTTGTTGGCGACGTTCTGCGCCTGGTTGAACAGTTCGGCGGTGACGGGCACGGCCGTCAGCAGCGACGTGTCCTTGACCATCGAGATGGCCTCGTTGCCGGTCGGCGGCACGATGACGCGCATCGCCTGCGGCAGGATGATGCGGCGCATGGCCTTGCCGTTGCTCATGCCGAGGGCCTGGGCGGCCTCACGCTGACCGTTGTCGACGGACAGGATGCCGGCGCGCGCGATCTCCGCCATGTAGGCGGCTTCGGACAGTCCGAGGCCGATGATGCCGACGGTGATGCCGGAGCTGATCGTCTTGACGTCGAGGGTGTAGAACGTCAGCCCGAGGTCCTTGCCGAACGGCACGCCGAGATCGAGGGTCGGGTAGAGGGTCAGGACGCCGAGACCGAGGATCGTCATGAGGACGTAGCGTGGCACGGCCCGGAAGAACCAGATGTAGACGAACGCCACGCCGCGCAGCACGGGGTTGTCCGACAGGCGCATGATCGCGAGGATGACGCCGAGCACGACGCCCAGGATCATCGACACGATCGTCACGATGATCGTGCCCTTGAGCAGTCCGTCGAGCACGGGCGAGTAGTTCATCACCTTGAGCACGAACGGCCAGTCCCAGGCCTTGTTGGTGACGACGGAGCTGATCATCATCGCGACGAGGACGGCGATGACGGCGAGGGCGACCCATCGGCCGGGATGCCGGACCGGCCGGGCGTCGATGACGCCCGGCCGCTCGGTGGTGGTGGTGTCGGTCATGTCGTTCGCGATCAGGGCTTGGGGTTGACCGGGAACGAGGTGACGGCGCCGTCACCGTTGCTCCAGGCGTCGAGGATCTTCTTGTAGGTGCCGTCCTTGTCGAGGGCCTCAAGGGCCTTCGAGATGGCCTCGGCGAACGCCGTGTTGTCCTTCTTGACGACGATGCCGTACGGGGCCGAGGCGTACTTCGAGCCGACCTTCTCGAGCTTCGCGTCGTTCTTCGCGACGGCCCAGTTGGCGACGGGGGAGTCGGCCGCGAAGCCGTCGACCTTGCCGGCGATGAGGTCGGCGGTCACCTTCGACTGGGCGACCTCGCTGACGATCGTGATCGGCTTCTTGCCCGCGGCGGTGCACTTCTTGTTGCGTGCGGGCAGGTCGTCGGTCTGCTGCACGGTGTCCTTCTGGACGCCGATCGTCAGGCCGCACGCGTTGTCGGGGTCGAGCTTCTTCGGGTTGCCCTTGGCGGTGACCCAGGCGGTGCCCGCGCTGTAGTACTGCACCATGTTCGCGGTCTTGAGGCGCTCGGCGTTGATGGTGAACGAGCTGATCGCCGCCGGGTACTTGCCAGCGTTGACGCCGCCGATGAGGGTGCCGAAGTCGCCGTTCTGGAAGGTGAGCTTGAGACCGAGCTTCGCGGCGACGGCGTTGAGCAGGTCGATGTCCATGCCCTGGATCGTCTTGCCGTCGGCAGCCGTGAACTCGTTCGGGGCGTATGAGGCGTCCGAACCGATCGTCAGGGTGCCCTCTTTGGCGATGGCGGCGGGGACGAGCTTGGCGAGCGAGTCGTCCTTCGTCACCTCGGCGGCCTTGCTCGACGCGCCCGCAGCGCCCGAGGAGGCAGAGCTCTTGGAGTCGTCGAGGGAGTCGGAGCCACAACCCGACAGCAGCAGGGCGGTGGCACTCAGGCCGGCGAGGGCGGGGGCGGTGGTACGACGCATGGGCGGGCCTTTCGGCATGGGGACGGCGCGAGCCGTCGGAGACGATGGCCACAGCATGCCACCGCGCCTCGCCCCAGGCGAGCGACACGACATAAGTATGCGGGATCGTGACCTACGGCCCGCCTCGTGCGCGCGACACCGTGCCCGTGCAGCGACCTTGGGGCGGCCGCGTGAGACGTGCGTCACGCGTGATCATGCAGGACGCGGGCCGCTGCGATCAGGCCGAGCGCAACGAGTCGTAGAAGCGCACGCAGTCGTCGTATCGCGGCAGCAGACCCGACGCCTCGGCCTGCGCCAGCGACGGCGCAGCCTCGTCCTTGGGGGACAGCAGCGGTTCGATGTCGTCGGGCAGCGTCAGCCCCACCGTCGTGTCGAGGGGGTTGATGCCGTGCTCGCGCAAGGGGGTGTAGGGCGCGCTGCACAGGTACATCGCCGTCGAATCCTCCTCGAGGGCGCAGAACGCGTGGCCGAGCCCCTCGGCGAGGTAGACCGCCTTGCGTTCGCTCGTGTCGAGCACGACCGATTCCCACTGCCCGAACGTCGGCGACCCGACGCGGATGTCGACGATGAAGTCGATGATCGAGCCCGACAGGACAGTGATGTACTTTGCCTGGCTCGGCGGCACGTCGGCGAAGTGGATGCCGCGCACCGTGCCGCGGCTGCTGACCGAGATGTTCGACTGGACGACGTCCATGCGGTGGCCGAGGTGCTCGGCGAGCTTGTCGCCGCGGAAGCCCTCCATGAACACGCCGCGCCCGTCGGGGAACTGGCGGGGCGTGACGACGTAGGCGCCGTCGATCTTCAGCGGCTGGATGTCCATCACAGGGCCTTGCGGACGGCGGGGGTGATGTGGCCTTCGGCGAGGACGCGGTGCATGTAGGCGCCGTAACCGGACTTGACGAGGGAGTCGGCGAGGGCGGAGAACTGCGCGTCGTCGATCCAGCCCTGACGCCACGCGATCTCCTCGACGCAGCCGACCTTCAGATCCTGCTGCTCCTCGAGGACGTGGACGAACTGCGAGGCGTCCATGAGGCCCTTGAAGGTGCCCGTGTCGAACCACGCGGTGCCGCGCGGCAGCACCGTCACCGTGAGGTTGCCGCGGCGCAGGTACTCGTCGTTGACGCCCGTGATCTCCAGCTCGCCACGCGGGGAGGGCTCGAGGTTCTTCGCGATGTCGACGACGTCGTTGTCGTAGAAGTACAGGCCGGGCACGGCGTAACGCGACTTCGGCTGCTCCGGCTTCTCCTCGATCGAGACGACGTTGCCGTCCGCGTCGAACTCGACGACGCCGTAGGCGCTCGGGTTCGTCACGTGATGAGCGAAGACGTGGCCACCGGTGAGCTCAGCGTGGCCCTGCAGCGCCGTCCCCATGCCGGCGCCGTGGAAGATGTTGTCGCCGAGGACGAGGGCGACCGAGTCGTCGCCGATGAACTCCTCGCCGATGATGAACGCCTGCGCGAGGCCGTCGGGCGAGGGCTGCACGGCGTAGCTGATCTCGACACCCCAGTCGGATCCCTCGCCCAGCAGCCGCTGGAACTGCTTGCTGTCGTGCGGCGTCGTGATGATGAGGATCTCGCGGACTCCGGCCATCATGAGCGTCGAGATCGGGTAGTAGATCATCGGCTTGTCGTACACCGGCATGAGCTGCTTGCTGATGCCCCGTGTGATCGGGTGAAGTCGCGTTCCCGATCCCCCCGCGAGAATGATTCCCTTCATAGGCCTACCTTATGCTGGCAGGGTGCAGATCCTGGTCACCGGCGGAGCCGGCTTCATCGGCGGCAACTTCGTCCACCTGACGGTGAAGGAGCGCCCAGAGGCGCGCATCGTCGTTCTCGACGCCATGACGTATGCGGGCAACGAGAGATCTCTCGACGGGCTGGGGGAGCACGTCGAGCTGGTGCGCGGCGACATCGCCGACGCCGCGCTCGTCGACCGTCTCGTCGCCGCGTCCGACCTCGTCGTCCACTTCGCCGCCGAGTCGCACAACGACAACTCCCTCGCCGAGCCGTGGCCGTTCGTCCAGACCAACATCGTCGGCACCTACACGCTGCTCGAGGCGGCGCGCAAGCACGACGTCCGGTACCACCACATCTCCACCGACGAGGTGTACGGCGACCTCGCGCTCGATGACCCGGAGCGTTTCACCGAGGCGACGGCGTACAACCCGTCGAGCCCGTACAGCTCAACCAAGGCCGGCAGCGACATGCTCGTGCGTGCCTGGGTGCGCAGCTTCGGGGTCAGGGCGACGATCTCGAACTGCTCGAACAACTACGGTCCGCGCCAGCACATCGAGAAGTTCATCCCGCGCCAGATCACGAACCTCATCGACGGCGTGCGTCCCAAGCTCTACGGTGACGGGCTCAACGTGCGCGACTGGATCCACGTCGACGACCACAACTCGGCCGTCTGGGCCATCATCGAGCGCGGGCGCATCGGGCAGACCTACCTCATCGGCGCCGACGGTGAGCTCGACAACAAGACCGTCGTGCAGGCCATCCTCACCGGGATGGGGCGTGACGCCGACGACTTCGACCACGTCACCGATCGGCCCGGCCACGACCGCCGCTACGCGATCGACTCGACGAAGCTGCGCGAGGAACTCGGCTGGAGTCCGCGCTACACCTCCTTCGACGACGGCCTCGCCGCCACGATCGCCTGGTACCGAGAGAACGAGTCGTGGTGGCGTCCGTTCAAGGACGCCACCGAGGCCAAGTACGCAAGCCAGCAGGTCGTCGCGGCGCCTGCTGACACCGCCACCGGTCAAGGGGCATGACGATGGCGCGTCGCTGGCTCGTCCTCGGAGGCACGGGCATGCTCGGTCAGGATCTCGACGCGCTGCTGCGCAGCCGCGGTGAGAGCGTCGTCTCGCTCGGCTCCGCCGGATGCGACGTCACCGAGCTGGAGACGGTGCAGCGCGTCATCGGCGATCACGCGCCGGACGTCGTCGTCAACTGTGCTGCGTACACGGCCGTCGATGCCGCTGAGAGCGACGAGGCCGCGGCGTTCGCACTCAATGGGACGGGTGCGTTCAACGTCGCTCGAACCGCGCAGGCCGCGGATGCCCAGCTCGTCCACGTCTCGACCGACTACGTCTTCGACGGCCGCGCCGAGGAACCGTACGATGTCGAGCACCCGCAGGCCCCGCAGTCGGCCTACGGACGCACCAAGGCGGCCGGAGAATGGGCCGTTCGTGCCACGCACCCCGACGCGCTCATCGTGCGCACGGCATGGCTCTACGGAGCGCACGGAAGCAACTTCGTCGCGACGATGCTGAAGCTCGCCCAGAACCGTGACACCCTCGACGTCGTGGCCGACCAGGTCGGACAGCCGACGTGGGCGGGCGACCTGGCGGACACCATTGTCGGGCTGATCGAGCAGGAATGCTCGGGCGGGTTCTACCATGGGACGAGTTCGGGCAGCGGGTCATGGTTCGACCTCGCACGAGAGGCATTCATCCTCGCAGGCCTGGATCCTGAGCGCGTGCGCCCGACGACGACGGAGGCGTTCCAGCGGCCCGCGCCGAGGCCCGCCTACAGCGTGCTCGCACGCTCACCGCGCGGGCCGAGCATCGGTGACTGGCGTGCACGACTCGCCGCATCCGGCGTCGTTCAGCAGGAGCGCGCTGCAGAGCGCGCGCGGGCCTGAGGCGCAGGCTCGAGACGACCGCGGTGCGGGGAACGCAGCCGAACGGGAACGAGGGGAATTCGGACGCGTCCGACGAAGGGGAAACAGGGTTTTGTGGGGAAAGGCGCCGGCGAGCATGACTGACGGGGCGAGAGGTAGGCGCGACCTGCTCGCCAGGATGCGTGGCGACTGGCGGCGCAACCTGTTCCTGCTGCTGTTCGTCCTCGACCTGGGCGTCATCACACTCGCCGTGGCTGCCGGGTTCTTCGCGCGCTTCGCAATGGCGGAGGCGTCGCTCGACACCGTTCGCTCGCAGGGCAACCTCTACCTCGTCGTCGTGCCCGCCCTCATCCTCGGATGGCAGGCCTCGCTGCTTCTCAATCAGGCGTACAACATGGAGATCATCGCGATCGGCACCGACGAATATCGTCGTGTCGTGCGCGCCACGTTCTTCACGTTCGGCGCGCTCGCGATCGTCCTCGTCCTGCTGCGCTGGCAGGTAGCGCGCGGCTTCCTGGCCGTCGCCCTCCCACTCGGGCTCGTCCTGCTTCTCATCGAACGTCTCCTGGTCCGCCGCTGGGTGCTCGCGCGACGCCGCCGCGCGATGCTCGTCGACGGCGTCGTCGTCGTCGGCTCACCGCATGAGGTGCGCTACGTCGCCGAAGGCATAGCCCGCAACCCGGCTGCGGGCCTAGTAGTGCGCGCCGTCGCGACGGACACGACCGATGCTCCGACGTTCGAGCTCGCCAACGGAGTGGTCGTGCCCCAGGCCGGCGCGATCGCCGACGTCGTCGACGCCGTGCACCGCTACGAGGCCAGCACGATCATCGTCGCCGGCCATAACCGCATCAACCGCAAGCAGCTGCGCGAACTCGGCTGGCAGCTCGAGGACACCACCATCCGCCTCGCCCTCGCCAGCCGCATGACGGACGTCGCAGGCCCCCGCATCCACTGGCACCCCATCGAAGGGTTGCCGCTCATGAGCGTTGAGATGCCCCGCTACAGCGGCGTCAAGTACTCCCTCAAACGGGCCTTCGACCTCGTCATCGCCACCGGGATGGTCGTCCTCGTCGCCCCGATCCTGTTCGCCATCGCCATCGCCGTCCGCCTCGACAGCCCCGGGCCCATCTTCTTCCGCCAGACCCGAGTAGGCGTCAACGGAACGCTGTTCAAGATGACCAAGTTCCGCTCGATGGCCGTCGACGCCGAAGCGCGCCTCGCCGGACTCGAACGACAGAACGAAGGCTCCGGCCTACTGTTCAAGATGAAAGACGACCCCCGCACCACCCGCGTCGGCGCCTTCATCCGCCGCTACAGCCTCGACGAACTGCCACAACTGTTCGACGTCATCGCCGGCAGCATGTCACTCGTCGGACCACGCCCCCCACTGCCCCGCGAGGTCGAAGCCTACGACCACCACGTCCACCGCCGCCTCAACGTCAAGCCAGGCATCACTGGACCCTGGCAGGTCGGCGGACGCTCGAACCTCTCCTGGCAAGAATCCGTGCGCAAGGACCTCTACTACGTCGAGAACTGGTCCCTGTCCGGCGACCTCGTCATCATGTTCAAGACCCTCCGCGCCGTCCTCGCACGCGACGGCGCGTACTGACATTCCCTTGTCTCGCCTTCCGGCCGGCCCCCGAAGGGGGGTCAGAACGTGGTTGTCGGGACGACGAACGCCCCACGTCGACGACGTGAGGCGCTCGAAGGTGCGATGAGGGCCGTCAGACGGAGAGCCAGTCCTGCCAACCGGCGTGAAGCACGAGCCACGCCATGAGGCCGTAGCCCGCCTGGCCGGGGTGGTAGCCGTCGCTGGCGGCAAGATCCGACTGCCACTGATCGTGCCCGAGCAGCGGGCGGAAGCAGTCGACATACGTCACGCCACGACGCGCGCAGACGTCCGCGTGCGCGTCGACGAGCACCTCGAGCTTCGCGTTCATCTCCGGGTCGCTCGTGGGCGGCGGGCCGACGACGAACGTCGCGATGCCGTTCGTCGACGCATCGTCGAGGATGTTCGCGAGGTTGAGGCGCGAACGTGCTGTCGTCAGACCCTGCGCGGCGTCGTTCGTGCCGAAGCCGATGACGAGTCGGCGCTCGTTGCAGTTCTTCCACCGCAGCGCCGCCTCACCCCGCCAGCGCGCGAGGACGTCAGAGGAACTGTCGCCGCGCACGCCGAGGTTGTACGTCGTCAGCCTGACGCCCTCGTGCGGCGTACGCGCGACGACCCGCGAGACCCACCCCAGGGCCTTCGGGTCGCCGTAGCCGTTGACGAAGCTGTCGCCGACGAAGACGAGGCCGACACGGCGCTCACCCTCGGCGACGTGGAAATCGGCGCTCGGCCGGAACTCGGGCTCGCTGCCTTCGGTGGGGTAGGACACGCTACGACCGCCTTCACTCACTCGTCATCGTCGTCGTCGAGCCGTGCCAACCATGTGGCGAGGCGCTCGACGGGGATCTCGAACTCCGGGTTGAGGTCGACGAAATGACGCAGCTGCTCCGCGAGCCACTCGAACGTCACGTCTTCTTCGCCGCGGCGCGCCGCGAGCTCCTCGATACCCCGATCCGTGAAATACACGCGCCCAGCTTATCGTCCGTCAGCTCGGTGCCCACCCCGCAGGCGTCGCGCGCCCACGACGAAGCGGTGCCCACCCCGCGTGGGGGAGGGCACCGCTTCATCAGGAACGCACCATCAACGGCTGCTCACGTGAACCTCAGCGCGCGAACGCCTGCTCCATGAGCTCCGCGTTCTGCGCGGCGTGACGCTTGTTGTTGCCGGTCGCGGGCGACGCGGACGCCGGACGCGACACGACGCGCAGACGTCGCGTCTCGCCGTGGCTCTCGAGCAGGTCGGGCAGGTTGAAGTACATGAACGGCCAGGCGCCCTGGTTCTTCGGCTCGTCCTGCACCCACACGATCTCGGCGTTCGGGTACGCCGAGACCGCCTCGGCGATCTCCTTGGCCGGGATCGGCGCGAGCTGCTCGACACGCACGATGGCGGTCGTGTCGTCACCGCGCTTCTCACGCTCCGCCTCGAGGTCGTAGACCACGCGGCTCGAGGCGAGCAGCACCCGCTCGACCTTCGAACCGTCGAGCTGCTTCTGGTCCTTCAGCACCGGCTCGAACTGGCCCGAGGTGAAGTCGGCCGGCGAGCTCGTCGCGGCCTTCACGCGCAGCAGCTGCTTCGGCGTGAAGACGATGAGCGGCTTGCGCGGTCGCGCGTGCGCCTGGCGACGCAGCAGGTGGAAGTACGACGCCGGCGTCGACGGGTAAGCGATCGTCATGTTGTCCTCGGCGAACAGCTGCAGGAAGCGCTCGATGCGCGCCGAGCTGTGGTCCGGACCCTGACCCTCGTAGCCGTGCGGCAGCAGCAGCACGACGGAGCTGCGCTGCGCCCACTTCTGCTCCGAGCTCGAGATGAATTCGTCGATGATGGTCTGCGCACCGTCGACGAAGTCACCGAACTGCGCCTCCCACAGCACGAGCGCGTCGGGACGCTCGACCGAGTAGCCATACTCGAAGCCCATCGCGGCGTACTCGCTGAGCAGCGAGTCGTAGATCCACAGCCACGCCTGGTCATCCGTGAGGTAACGCAGCGGCGTCCACTCGTTGCCGTTCGCCTTGTCGATGAGGACGGCGTGACGCTGCACGAACGTGCCGCGTCGGGTGTCCTGACCGGACAGACGCACCGGCGTGCCGTCCATGAGTAGCGAACCGAACGCGATGAGCTCGCCCATGGCCCAGTCGATGCCGCCGTCCTTGACCATCGCCGTGCGACGCTCGAGCAGCTGCTTGAGCTTCGGGTGCAGCGTGAAGCCCTCCGGCGGGTTCGTCCACACCGCGCCGATGCGCTCGAGAGCGGCCTCGGTGATCGCGGAGGAACGGCCCGAGGAGTAGGCGCTCTTCGCGTCGTCCTCGAGCTGAGCGGACGGGCGCTCGAGGCCGCCGTGGCCCTCGGCGTCGGTGCCCTGGCTGGAATCGGACGAAGCGCTCTGCGCGGCGCTGTCGGCAGCGGCCTTCTTCGTCGCCTCCTTCGTCTCGACGAAGACGCGCTCGAGCTGCTGCTGGTAGTCCTTGAGCAGTTCGTCGGCACGCTCCTGGTCCATGTCGCCGCGGCCGACGAGGGCCTCGGCGTACAGGCGACGCACGGACTTCTTCGCCTCGATCAGCTTGTACATGAGCGGCTGCGTCATCGACGGGTCGTCGCCCTCGTTGTGACCGCGGCGGCGGTAGCACACCATGTCGATGACGACGTCCTTGTTGAACGTCTGGCGGTACTCGAACGCGAGTTCCGCGACGCGGACGCAGGCCTCCGGGTCGTCACCGTTGACGTGGAAGATCGGCGCCTGCACCATGCGCGCGACGTCCGTCGAGTACGTCGATGAACGCGACGAGCTCGGCGCGGTCGTGAAGCCGACCTGGTTGTTGATGACGACGTGGATCGTGCCGCCGGTTCGGTAGCCGCGCAGCTGCGACAGGTTCAACGTCTCGGCGACGATGCCCTGGCCCGCGAACGCGGCGTCGCCGTGGAGCAGGATCGGCAGCACCGTGAACGCCGTGCCGGCGAGGTTGATGCGGTCCTGCTTGGCACGGGCGATGCCCTCGAGCACCGGGTCGACGGCCTCGAGGTGGCTCGGGTTGGCGGCGAGGTAGACCTTCGTGTGGTTGCCCTCATCGGAGACGAACTCGCCCTCGGTGCCGAGGTGGTACTTGACGTCACCGGAGCCCTGCACCGAGTTGGGAGCGGCGGTGCCCTCGAACTCGCGGAAGATCTGGCCGTACGACTTGCCCGCGATGTTGGCGAGCACGTTGAGACGGCCACGGTGCGGCATGCCGATCGCGGCCTCTTCGAGGCCGGCGTCCGCGGCCTCCGACAGGATGCGGTCGAGGATCGCGATGACGGACTCGCCGCCTTCGAGGCTGAAGCGCTTCTGGCCGACGAACTTCGTCTGCAGGAACGTCTCGAACGCCTCGGCTTGGTTGAGCTTGCGCAGGATGCGCTCCTGCTCGTCCGACGTCGGCTTCGAGTACGTCTTCTCCAGCTTGTTCTGCATCCAGGCCCGCTCCTCGGGGTTCTGGATGTGCATGTACTCGACGCCGACCGTGCGGCAGTACGAGTCACGCAGGATGCCGAGGATCTTGCGCAGCTTGAGGAAGTTGGCGCCGCCGAAACCGCCCGTGGCGAACGTGCGGTCGAGATCCCACAGCGTCAGGCCGTGGCTCGTGACGTCGAGGTCGGGGTGACGACGCTGCTTGTACTCGAGCGGGTCGGTGTCGGCCATGAGGTGACCGCGCACGCGGTAGGCGTGGATGAGCTCCTGCACGCGCGCGACCTTGTTGATGTCGTCGTCGTGGTTGGCAGAGATGTCCTGCACCCAGCGCACCGGCTCGTAGGGGATGCGCAGCGACTCGAAGATCTCGTCGTAGAAGTTGTTCTCACCGAGCAGCAGCTGGTGGATCTGACGCAGGAACTCCCCGGACGTCGCACCTTGGATGATGCGGTGGTCGTAGGTCGAGGTGATCGTCAGGATCTTGCTGACGGCGTTGCGGTTGAGCGTCTCCTCGCTCGCGCCCTGCCACTCGGCGGGGTAGTCGAGCGCGCCGACACCGATGATGGCGCCCGCGCCCTTCATCAGACGCGGCACCGAGTGCACCGTGCCGATGCCACCGGGGTTGGTCAGCGAGATCGTCGTGCCCGCGTAGTCCTCGAGCGTCAGCTTGTTGTTGCGCGCCTTCTTGACCATCTCTTCGTACGCGGCCCAGAACTGCGCGAACGTCATCGCCTCGGCGCCCTTGATCGACGGCACGACGAGCGTGCGCGAACCGTCGGGCTTCTGCAGGTCGATGGCGAGGCCGAAGTTGATGTGCCCCGGCTGGTGCAGGACGGGCTTGCCCTTCTCGTCGACCGAGAGGGAAGCGTTCATCTCCGGCATGACGCGCAGCGCCTTGATGATGGCGTAGCCGATGATGTGGGTGAAGCTCACCTTGCCGCCGCGGCCGCGGGCGAGGTTCGAGTTGATGACGATGCGGTTGTCGATCAGCGCCTTCGCAGGGACGGCGCGGACCGACGTCGCGGTCGGGACCTCGATCGAGGCCTCCATGTTCTGCACGATCTTGGCGGCGATGCCCTTGAGCGGGGTGTCCTTGTCGTCCGCCGCCGGCACGTCACCGAGGGCGCCGTCGCCCTGGTCGCGCGGCGTCGGCAGCGGTGTGTGGCCCTCGGCCTGCTTCGGGTCGAGCTTCTGCGGCTCGCTCTCGGCGGTGCGCGTCGGCTCGGCGGCCTGCTGTGCAGGCGCCTCCTGCTGGTCGCGCGGTGCCTCGGCGGCCATCGGCTTCTCGGTTCGGGGAGCGGCCTTAGCGCCCGAGCCCGACGTGGACGTGGACGTGGAGGCCGGCGCCGAGGAGTTCGACGAGCCCGGCTGATAGGTCGCGAAGAACTCCTGCCATGCGGCATCCACGGAGTTCTTGTCCTTGCTGTACTGCTCGAAGAGTTCCTCGACGAGCCACTCGTTCGCGCCGAAGTCGTCGTGCTCAGAGCTGGGGGACTGGGATGACACGCAGATGCGCCTCTTTCATTCGCGTCGATTCACGTACACGTGCGGGAGGCGTCCCGTTGCCCCCGCCATGACGCGGCGCGTGGCCGTGTCAGGCAGGAGCGAGGTGAACCACTCCACTGCCGTGTGGTACACGGCATACGTTGCCACCCTATCGCTCCCGCGCCGCCGCCGCGAGAGGCGGTCGGTGGTGAGGTGGCCCACCCCGGCGCGAGACTGCGCGGGCCTCGCCGGTCGAGGCCGGCCCGGGGGGTGGAACGAGCCCGGTGAACGGCTGCGCCCGTGGTAATTTCACTGCGTCATGACGCAGTGGATATTGATCCTCCTCGGAGTTGTCCTCACGCTCGGAACGGCACTGTTCGTCGCCACCGAGTTCTCTCTCGTCGCGCTGGATCGTCACTCCGTCCAGCGCGCCATCGACGACGGCGACGAACGCGCCCGCCCCGTCCTCGCCTCGCTGCGCGGGTTGTCGACGCAGCTGTCGGCCGCGCAGGTCGGCATCACCCTCACGACGCTGATCCTCGGCTTCATCGTCGAACCCAGCGTCGGTGCGTTGCTGCGCACCCCGTTGGCGGCCATCGGCGTCACCGGCGGCGCGGCCTCGGCGACCTCGACCGTCCTCGCGATGGTTCTCGCCTCCGCCTTCTCGATGATCTTCGGTGAACTCGTCCCGCAGTTCCTTGGTATCTCCGCGCCTCTTCGCGTCGCCGAGATCGTCGCGCGACCCGTACAGGTGTTCGCCGCCCTCTTCAAGCCGCTCATCGTCGTGCTCAACGGATCGGCGAACCTGCTGCTGCGCTCCATGGGCATCGAACCGCAGGAGGAACTGTCCGCGGCCCGCACGCCGCAAGAGCTGAGCTCCATGGTGCGTCGCAGCGCCGAGGCCGGCACGATCGAGGAGGGCACCGCGCACCTGCTGACGCGCTCGCTCAACTTCGGTGAGCGCACCGCGTCCGACGTCATGAGCCCGCGCGTGCGCTGCGAGGCCGTCGATCGCGACGCGACGGCGGATGACGTCGTCCGGCTAGCGAGGTCGACGGGCCACTCGCGCTTCCCGGTGCTGGGGGAGGACTGGGACGACGTCCACGGTGTCGTCCACGTCAAGAAGGCCATCGCCGTGCCCGTCGAACGCCGCGGCGATGTGCCCGTCACCGCTCTCATGGTCAAGCCGACTTTCGTGCCCGAGACGATCACGCTCGAACCGCTGCTCGTGCTCCTGCGTGGCGCGGGGCTGCAGCTCGCCATCGTCATCGATGAGTACTCCGGAACCTCGGGCCTGGTGTCGCTCGAGGACGTCATCGAAGAGATCGTCGGTGAGGTCAGCGACGAGCACGACAAGCTGCACGACGCGAGCCGTCACCTGCCCGACGGGTCCTGGACGGTGCCCGGGCTGTGGCGCCCCGACGAGGTCGTCGATCGCATCGGCGCGCCCGTGCCCGACGATCGCGCCTACGAGACGCTCGGTGGTTACGTCATGCAACAGGTCGGCCGCATTCCCGAGGTCGGGGACGAACTCATGCTGCCGGGATGGCGCCTGCGCGTCGTGTCGATGGACGGCCGGCGCGTCAACCGCGTCCGGTTCACCCCGGCGGTGCAGGGGCAGTCGATGGACGATGTCATCGGCGGCGCAACCCGGGCCGGTGAGGCCCGATGATGCTCTGGATCTCGCTCCTGCTGCTGCTCGGCAACGCGTTCTTCGTGGGCGCCGAGTTCGCCGTCATGGCAGCGCGGCGCTCGCAGCTCGAACCGATGGCCGCGGAGGGCTCGAAGCGCGCCTCTGCGGCGTTGGAGGCCCTCGAGAACGTCGCCTCGCTGCTCGCCTGCGCGCAGCTCGGCATCACGGTCTGCTCGGTGCTGCTGGGTGCCGTCGCCGAGGACGCGGTGCACCACCTCATCGCCGGCCCCCTCGAGGCGACGGGCATGCCGGACGGGCTGACGCACGTCGTCAGCCTGCTGCTCGCGCTGCTCATCGTCGCGTACTTCCACGTCGTGCTCGGTGAGATGGTGCCGAAGAACCTCGCCATCGCCGGGCCCGACCGGGCAGCGTTGCTGCTCGCGCCCGCACTGCTGTGGGTGACGAAGGCGATCCGCCCGCTCGTCACGGTGCTCGAGAACGTCAGCAAGGCCATCGTGCGACGCATGGGCATCGAACCGCAGGACGAGGCGGCCTCGACGTTCTCGACCGAGGAGGTCGAGATGATCGTCGAGGAGTCGCACCGAGAGGGTCTGCTCGAGTCGGGGCAGGAGCGCCGCGTGCGTGAGGCCCTCGAGTTCACCGACAAGGTCGCGAGCGACGTGGCCGTGCCGCTCGACTCGCTCGTCACGCTCTCGTTGGGCGCGACGCCCGCCGATGTCGACGCGATGGTCGCCAAGCACGGGTTCTCGCGCTTCCCGGTCATGACGACGTCGGGGGAGCTGCGCGGTTACATCCACCTCAAGGACGTGCTGTACGCGCAGGACGAGGCGTACACCGAGCCTGTTCCGCCGCGCCGCATCCGGCTGCTCGCGACGGTGCGTCCCGGGGACGAGGTCGAGGACGTGCTCGTCACGATGCAGAACTCGGGCGCGCACCTCGCGCGCGTCGTCGGTGACGACGGGCGCACGAGCGGTGTCGTGTTCCTGGAGGACGTGCTCGAGGAACTCGTCGGCGAGGTCGCGGACGCGACGCAGCGCTTCGACGCGCGCGCGTTGGCCGGAGCGTCGCGGGCCGAGTCGGCGTCGGTCGTCCGGGCTGACCAGGCGCGCCCGCGCGCGTGATGGTGCCTGCCGTCGCCGGGAACTGCTGGTAAGGTTTCGTCTCGCGCTCCTGGAGCGCATGCCCCCTTAGCTCAGGGGATAGAGCACCGCCCTCCGGAGGCGGGAGCGCAGGTTCGAATCCTGCAGGGGGCACAAGACGAACGGAGGCCCGATCCGGCCGCGCTTCGCGGCCGGATCGGGCCTCCGTTCGTCTTGCATCAAGCTCGAAGGATTCGGGAGGACGACGAGCGTAGCGAGGAGGACGGGTCCTGCAGGGGGCGTTGTCGCAGCCTGCGATCAAGCCGGCGTGGCATACCCTGGCCCGGTGATGTCGGCAGATCCTTGGGTAGCGCTGGATCGCGACGTCGGGGTGTCCGTCGCCTTTTCCGTGGATGCCGACGGGCGGGTCGTCACCCCCGCGCCGCGTGTCGCGGCGTCGCGTGAGCGCTCCGCCACCGATCAAGATGACTTGGGCCGGGCTCAGCGGATCCCCGCACTCATCACCGCGCACCTGGGGCTGTCGGCCGTGGCTCGACCCCCTGGTGACGTCGAGGTCGACCTGTCGTCGGACGGGTGGCTCGGTCGCTGCGGGGCCGAGACGGGCATCATCGCAGGAGGGGCCACAGACGTCCGCCGAGCCCGCCCGCCGCTGCGCTCCTTCGGCCAGAGCCTCACCTGGGACGCCGTCGCACAGGACGTCGGCCTCGACGCGCTCGTGTGGGCGTCGCTGCTGAGTGCGTCCAAGACGCCACCGCTGACGTTGGGGCAGCGCCTCGATGACCTGTCGAGCCGCCGTGACGCGAACCCCCTCGCTCGTGCCCGCCGTGCCCAGGCAGCCGCGATGATACGGCTCGAGGCCGCGACCGAACTGCTCGACAGCGGCGCCCCTGACGCCGACACCCTCGACGTAGAGCCCCTGGCCTACGGAGACGGCGCCGACACCCCGGCCCGCGACGACCTCGCCGTCGGCGGTTCTGCCGCTCTCTTTCGTTCGCCGGACGGTGGGGACCACGTCACCCCCGCACCGTTGCGGGTGGCTGTTCTCCTCACCTCCCGGGCGTTTCACGACGCGGCGCGCACCGGCCGCACCCGTCCTGCGTTGCTCGCGATCGACGATCTGGCGGTGGCGATGCTGCGTCACGTCGAGGCTGCGCCCGTCACGCGGACGGATGTGCCCGCGCTGAGCGCGGCCCGTAGCATCGTGCGAGAAACCCTGGACGCTGCCTGCGTCGCAGCGCCCGTGCCGTACTGAACGCGTCGATCCTCGATGCGGCCGGCGGCGGTGGGCGTGCGATCGCTGCGGGTCCGATCCGCGCGCAGCGGGGGCTGCCGGGCCGTCTCGGCGCAGCGCCGTCCCCCTCGCGAGAAGGCAGCAAGGAGACCACGTGAGCGTCAGGTCGGCCGCCCCCACGGGCGCCCTCGAGCAGATCGTGTGGCCGCGCACCGCGCGCCGCCGTGATGACGGCGTCGTCGAGATCGCCGGCATCGGCCTCGACGAGATCGCCGAACGCTTCGGCACGCCGACGTACGTCATCGACGAGGCCGACGTCCGCAGCCGAGCCCGTGCCTACCGTGAGGCGTTCGCGCGTGCGTTCGCGGCCATCGGCACCCAGGCGGACGTGTACTACGCGGGCAAGGCGTTCCTGTCGTCGCACGTCGCGCAGTGGGTCACCGAGGAGGGGCTGCGCCTCGACGTCTGCTCGGGGGGTGAGCTCGCGATCGCGAAGAAGGCGGGCGTGCCGGGCGAGAACATCGGCATGCACGGCAACAACAAGGGCGTCGCCGAGATCGACGACGCCCTCGCGTACGGCGTCGGGCGCATCGTCGTCGACTCGTTCGAGGAGATCGACCGCGTCGCCGACGCCGCTGCGCGCCACCACATCACGGCGCCTGTCATGATCCGCGTCAAGCTCGGCGTCGAGGCGCACACTCACGAGTTCATCGCGACGGCGCACGAGGACCAGAAGTTCGGTTTCTCCGCCGCCGACGGCCAGATCGGTGACGCCGTCGCCCGCGTCCTCGCCCGCCCGGAGCTTCACCTACTCGGCTTCCACAGCCACATCGGCAGCCAGATCTTCGAGTCCGCCGGCTTCAAGGAGGCCGCGACGCGCCTCATTGCCCTGCAGTTGCAGGTCGCGAAGGAGCACGGCGTCGAACTGCCGGAGCTCGACCTCGGCGGCGGTTTCGGCATCGCCTACCTGCCCAGCGACGCACCGCTCGACCCCGCCGAGATGGCGACGCAGCTCGCCGGCATCGTGCGCGAGGCGTGCCAGAACGCCGACGTCCCGGTGCCGCGCGTCTCGATCGAGCCGGGCCGCAGCATCGTCGGCCCCGGCGGCGTGACGCTGTACCGCGTCGGTACGGTGAAGCTCGTTCAGGCGAGCGACGACCTCGTGCGCACGTACGTCAGCGTCGACGGTGGCATGAGCGACAACGCACGCCCCGCGCTCTACCAGGCCGACTATCACGCGGCGCTCGCGAACCGCGGCGGCAGCGACGAGCTGACGCCGACCCGCATCGTCGGCAAGCACTGTGAGAGCGGCGACGTCGTCGTGCGCGACATCGACTTCCCGTCCGACACCCGTGACGGCGACCTCGTCGTCGTCGCCGCGACCGGCGCCTACTGTCGTGCGCTGGCCTCGCAGTACAACCACGTCCCGCGCCCGCCCGTCATCGCCGTCGCGGACGGCGACGCTCGCGTGCTGCTGCGCCGCGAGACGATCGACGACCTGCTCGCCCTCGAAGGGGAATGACATGACCACCACCGCATCCGCCATGCCGTCCGACTCGACGACCCCGCGCGAGCCGATCACGATCGCGCTGCTCGGCAGCGGCGTCGTCGGCACGTCCGTCGCCCGCGAGCTGACCCAGAACGCCGCCGATTTCGAGGCCCGTATCGGTGCGCCGCTGCAGATCGTCGGCGTCGCGGTGCGCAACACGCGCAAGGACCGCTCGGAGACGGGCCTGCCGGCCGACGCCTTCACGACGGACGCGCAGGCGCTCGTCGACGGTGCCGATATCGTCGTCGAGCTCATGGGTGGTGACGAGCCCGCCAAGAGCCTCATCACGCGCGCCCTGAGCAACGGCTCGAGCGTCGTCACGGCCAACAAGGCCCTGCTCGGCAGCGATGGCCCGGAGCTGTACCAGCTCGCGATGGATCACGGCGTCGACCTGTCCTACGAGGCCGCCGTCGCGGGCGCCATCCCGCTCATCCGTCCGTTGCGCGAGTCGCTCGCGGGCGATGGGGTGACGAAGGTGCTCGGCATCGTCAACGGCACGACGAACTTCATCCTCGACAAGATGCACCGCACCGGCGCCGACCTGCAGGACGTGCTCGCCGAGGCGCAGGAGCTCGGTTACGCCGAGGCCGACCCGACGGCCGACGTCGGGGGCTACGACGCGCAGGCGAAGGCCGCCATCCTCGCCTCCCTCGCGTTCCACACGCGCGTGCGCACGAGTGACGTGCACGTCGAGGGCATCATGAACATCACGGCGGAGGACATCACCGCCGCGCGCCGCGCGGGCTGCGTCATCAAGCTGCTCGCGATCGCCGAGAAGGTCGAACGCGGCGAGGCAGACGGGGGAGCGGGCGTCAACGTCCGCGTCCACCCCGTCCTGCTGTCGCGCTCGCACCCGCTCGCGAGCGTGCATGAAGCATTCAACGCGGTCTTCGTCGAGACGAAGCTCGCCGGGGAGCTGATGTTCTACGGCCGCGGGGCGGGCGGCGACCCGACGGCGTCAGCAGTCCTCGGCGACATCGTCCAGGCCGCGCACCACCGCGTCACCGGCGGGCGCGGTTCGGGGGAATCGGCCTACGCCGACCTGCCGATCCTGCCGATCGGCGAATCCCTGACGCGTTACGTCGTGCGCGTCGAGGTCGCCGACGAACCGGGCGTCCTCGGGCGCGTGACGAGCGCGTTCGGCGAGCACGGCGTCTCCATCGAGAGCATGCGCCAGGGCGTGCGCCGCTCCGAGGATGGCCTCGCCTCCCTCACCTTCATGACCCACCAGGCACCGGAGGCCGCGCTCGCGGCCACGGTCGACTCGATCAAGAAGCTCGCGGACGTCGACTGCGTCTCGTCCGTGCTTCGCGCAGAAGGAAACTGACATGGCTCACCTGTGGCGCGGCGTCATCACCGAGTACGCCGAACGACTTCCAATGCTCGACGGTGCTCCCGTCGTCACGCTCGGGGAGGGCGGCACTCCGCTCATCCCGGCGGAGAAGCTGAGCGAGCGGGTCGGTGCGCGTGTGTTCGTCAAGTACGAGGGCCTCAACCCGACCGGTTCGTTCAAGGACCGCGGCATGACGACGGCGATGTCGATGGCCGCGAAGAACGGCGCGAAGGCCGTCATCTGTGCCTCGACGGGCAACACGTCCGCCTCCGCCGCGGCCTACGCGACGAAGGCCGGCATGACGTGCGCCGTCCTCGTGCCCGACGGCAAGATCGCGATGGGCAAGCTCAGCCAGGCCATCGCGCACGGCGCGCAGCTGCTGCAGGTCGACGGCAACTTCGACAACTGCCTCGACGTCGCGCGCAAGCTTGCCGAGAGCTACCCCGTAGAGCTCGTCAACTCCGTCAACCCGGCCCGCATCGAGGGCCAGAAGACGGCCAGCTTCGAGATCGTCGACGCGCTCGGCGACGCGCCCGACATCCATGTCCTGCCCGTCGGCAACGCCGGCAACATCACGGGTTATTGGAAGGGCTACCGCGAGTACGCGGCGCCGTTCACGACCGTGGACGGCCGCGAGCTCGCCGCCGTCGCGACGAAGACCCCGGCGATGTGGGGCTTCCAGGCCGAGGGCGCCGCGCCGCTCGTCGCGGGCCACCCGTTCGACGAGCCGGAGACGATCGCAACGGCCATCCGCATCGGCAACCCCGCATCGTGGAGGCAGGCCGAGCAGGCCCGCGACGACTCGGGCGGCGTCATCGACGCCGTCAGTGACGACGAGATCCTCGCCGCGCACCGCATCCTGTCGAGCGAGGAGGGCATCTTCGTCGAACCGGCGTCGGCCGCCTCGATCGCCGGGTTGCTCAAGATGAGCGACGCGGACCGCGTGCCCGCGGGCGCGACGATCGTCTGCACCGTCACCGGGCACGGCCTGAAGGATCCGCAGTGGGCCCTGCGAGGCGCCGACGGCGACGACATCCAGCCCGAGCGCGTCTCCGCCGACGCCTACTCCGTGGCGCGCGCGCTCGGCCTCGACGCCTGACGATGGCCCGTTCGCTCAGCGCCTCCCGCCTCCGGCCGAGCCGCACGCCTCAGGTCGGGTCGACGGCGCACGTTCGCGTGCCCGCGAGCACGGCGAACCTCGGGCCGGGTTTCGACTCGATCGGCATGGCCCTCGACGTCTGGGACGACGCGCGCGCCGAGGTGACGGACCGCGGCCTCGTCGTCGACGCGCGCGGCAGCGGCGCCGGTGAGGTGCCGCTCGACGGCTCGCACCTCGTCGTGCGCTCGATGCGCGCGGCGTGGGAAGCGCTCGACGTCGCGCCGCCCGCAGGGCTGGAGCTGAGGTACACAGGCGCCGTGCCGCACTCGCGCGGCCTGGGCAGTTCGGCGACGGCGATCGTCGCGGGCGTCGCGCTCGCGACGGCGCTCGCCGGGCACGATCTCGACGACGCCGCGACGCTCGCGTTCGTCAATGACGTCGCCTCGAGCATCGAGGGCCACCCCGACAACGCGTCGGCCTCCGTCTACGGCAGCGTGACGGTGAGCTGGGCCGACGTGCTCGAGGGCCCCGACGCGCCGCGCGACTGGCACACCGCCGTCCTGCGCCCGCACCCCGATGTCGTGCCCGTCGTCATCGTCCCGGCGCAGCGCCTGTCGACGGCGACGGCTCGCGCCGCGTTGCCCGAGAGCGTCCCGCTCGCCGTGGCAGCGCGCAATTCGGGGCGCGCAGCGCTGCTGGCTCACGCGATCACCACCGAGCCGTCGCTACTCATGCCCGCGACGCTCGATGCCCTGCACCAGGAGCAGCGCCGTTCGGCCTACCCGGATTCGATGGCGCTCGTCGACGCGCTGCGTGACGCCGGCGTCCCCGCCGTCATCTCGGGCGCGGGTCCGACGGTGCTCGCGCTGGCATCACGTTTCGCCCTGAGCGCGGTGCACGATGTCGCTGGGGGCGGCGAGGTGCTCGAACTGAGCGTTCCGACGCGCGGAATCACCCCCATGTCGCGCTGATCCGCCGCCGGGGTGTACCGTTTTGGTGCACCCGGGTGGTGCTCGAGTTCGACCATGCCACACGACGCGACGCTGTCGTCGCGCCAGGCCCGTGACCTCTGGGTCACCGTTCTCGCCTCAGCCTCGCTGCAGGTCATCATTCGCTTCCAGGTGCGCTGTTCCCGTCTGTGCTGTCATTCCGACGGCGGGAACCAGGGGTCTGATCTGAACGGCCCCTGAACTTCATCCCGCCCGCGCTCTTCGTCGCGGGCCGAACGAGGGGGAAGGAACCTTCGTGTCAGAACAACCGTCTGCGCCCGCCCCGGCCCAGAGCAGCCCGCGCGGAGCGCTCTCCGCGATGCGTCTCGACGAACTCAAGCAGCTCGCGCAGAGCATGGGCATTCCCGGCATCTCCAAGATGCGCAAGGTCGACCTCGTGACGGCGATCCGCGCCGCGCGCGCCGAGGCCAACGGTGTCGGCGGCAGCCGCGCCAAGGCCGCGGGCGTCACCTCGACCGCTCCGACGGCCCGTCGCGCCACGAGCGAGCAGGCCGAGGCTGCGCCGTCTGCCACCGAGGCGCCCCGCCGTGAGCAGGGCGACGCTCCGGCGCCGCAGGATGACGAGCCCGGCCGCGCCACTCGTGACGCCGGCGCTCGCGAAGGCGACGCTGCCTCCCGCGAGGGTGAGCGTTCCACGCGCGACGAACAGGAGCAGCCGCGCGAGCAGCGCACCCGTCGTGGCCGCCGCGGTGGCGAGGAGCGCAAGCGCGCCTCCGAGAACTCAGGTTCCGACCAGGGCGACGCTCAGCGTGAAGGTGCCGCGCAGGACACCGGCTCCGAGAACGGCGCCGATGGCAAGACCGTCGATGGCAAGACCGTCGATGGCAAGAACGTCGACGCCAAGGACGACGCCTCGAACGGCGAGAGCCGTGGCCGTCGTGACGGCGAACGCGACGAGCGTCGTCAGCGCCGCGAGAACGGCTCGAACGAGCCCTCCGGTGACAAGAACTCCGACGGCGACGCTCGCCGCGAGCGTCGCGACAACAGCGACAGCGCCTCGGGCGAGAACGGCCGCGACAAGCGCGACAACCGCGACTCCGGCAACAACAGCGGCAACGGCGGCTCCAACCGTCGCGAGCGCAACAACGAGCGCAACCACAGCAACGATGACGACGAGCGCGGTGGCCGTCGTCGCCGTCAGCGCGGCCGCGACCGCGACCGCGACCGGGGCGAGCGCGGCAACAACCGTCGCGGGCGCAACCGCGACTACGACGACGACGCTCCCGAGGTGCGCGAGGACGACGTCCTCATCCCCGTCGCGGGCATCGTCGACGTCCTCGACAACTACGCCTTCGTGCGCACGACCGGTTACCTCGCCGGCCCGACGGACGTCTACGTCCCGATGAACATCGTGAAGAAGAACGGGCTGCGCAAGGGTGACGCCGTCACCGGCGCGGTGCGTGCGCTGCGCGAGGGTGAGCAGTTGCCGGCGCGTCAGAAGTTCAACGCGCTCGTGCGTCTCGACTCCGTCAACGGCATGACGGTGGAGCAGGCGAAGAAGCGTGTCGAGTTCGGCAAGCTGACGCCGCTGTACCCGCAGGAGCGCCTGCGTCTCGAGACGACCCCGAACGTGCTGACGACTCGCATGATCGACCTCGTCTCGCCTGTCGGCAAGGGCCAGCGTGGCCTCATCGTCGCCCCGGCGAAGGCGGGCAAGACGATGGTCATGCAGTCGATCGCCAACGCGATCACGACGAACAACCCCGAGTGCCACCTCATGGTCGTCCTCGTCGACGAGCGTCCCGAAGAGGTCACCGACATGCAGCGCGCGGTCAAGGGTGAGGTCATCGCCTCCACCTTCGACCGTCCGGCGACGGACCACACGACGGTCGCGGAGCTCGCCATCGAGCGTGCCAAGCGCCTCGTCGAGATGGGCCATGACGTCGTCGTGCTGCTCGACTCGATCACGAAGCTCGGGCGTGCCTACAACCTCGCCGCCCCGGCGAGCGGTCGCATCCTGTCCGGTGGTGTCGACTCGGCCGCGCTGTACCCGCCGAAGAAGTTCTTCGGTGCGGCGCGCAACATCGAGAACGGCGGCTCGTTGACGATCCTCGCGACGGCTCTCGTCGAGACGGGTTCGAAGATGGACGAGGTCATCTTCGAGGAGTTCAAGGGCACCGGCAACATGGAGCTCAAGCTCGACCGTCAGCTCGCGAACCGCCGCATCTTCCCGGCCGTCGACGTCAACAACTCGTCGACGCGTCGCGAGGAGATCCTGCTGTCGGGCGAAGAGCTCAAGATCATGTGGAAGCTGCGTCGCGTGCTCGCTGCCCTCGACCAGCAGCAGGCCGTCGAACTGCTCATCGACCGTCTCAAGAAGACGAAGAGCAACGTCGAGTTCCTCATGCAGGTGCAGCAGACGTCGAACATCAAGCTCGACGACGAGGACAACTGATCCACGCCTGACGACGTCACCTGACGACGCCCCCGAGACCCGACGCCCCTGCGGCGAGTGGTCACGGGCGCGATCGTGTCGGGCGGGGTGGCGGCGGGAATGATTCGTCCCACCTCGATGTTTTGAACCATGTCAGGCGATCTGGCAAGATTGTTTGTTGGCTTCCGGTTCACGTCCACCATCCCGGTGATGACGACCCGGCGGCATCCTCAACAGCTAGGAGAACCCCGTGAAGAAGAACCTTCACCCCGAGTACACCGCCACGACGGTGTCCTGCACCTGCGGCAACACGTTCGAGACGCGCAGCACGTCGAAGAGCGACAAGATGAACGTCGAAGTGTGCTCCAACTGCCACCCCTTCTACACCGGCAAGCAGAAGCTCATGGACACGGGTGGTCGTGTCGCCCGCTTCCAGGCTCGCTACGGCAAGAAGGACGCCAAGTAGTCTTCGCACCACGCCGACCCCAGCCCATCAGGGCGGGGTCGGCGTTTTGCATTCCCGTGGACGCCGCCTGCCGGCGCTGCGCCCCCATCACTTCAGTCCGCGAGGAGCGTCATGCTTGATTCCGCCGCCACGATCGTCGCCGAGTACGACGATCTCGAGAAGCAGCTGGCCGAACCGGCGACGCATGCGGACCCGACGCTGATGCGCCGCCTCAACAAGCGTTACGCGGCCCTCGCACCGACCGTCGCCGCTTATCACGCCTGGAAGATCGCGCAGGACGACCTCGGTGCGGCAGAAGAGCTGGCCGACGAGGACGCCGCGTTCGCCGCGGAGCTGCCGGCGTTGCAGACCCATCTGGAGGCGAGCGCCGACAAACTGCGCACGCTCCTGCTGCCGCGCGACGAGGACGATGAGCGCGACGTCGTCCTCGAGGTCAAGGCCGGCGAGGGCGGCGCCGAGTCGGCGCTGTTCGCCGGCGACCTCGTCCGCATGTACCTGCGTTACGCGGAACGCCGCGGTTGGAAGGCCGAGATTGCCGACGCGACCGACGCCGATCTCGGCGGGTACAAAGACGCCCGCATCACGGTCCGCGCGAAGGGGCTGCCCGAACCGGGCGAGGCCCCGTGGGCGCGCCTCAAGTACGAAGGCGGCGTGCACCGCGTGCAGCGCGTGCCCGTCACCGAGAGTCAGGGCCGCATCCACACGAGCGCGGCGGGCGTCCTCGTCATGCCGGATCTCGACGAGGACGACGACGAGATCGAGTTCGGCCCGAACGACCTCAAGATCGACGTCTATCGCAGCTCCGGCCCGGGTGGGCAGAGTGTCAACACGACCGACTCGGCCGTGCGCATCACCCACCTGCCGACGGGTGTCGTCGTCAGCTGCCAGAACGAGAAGTCGCAGCTGCAGAACAAGGAGTCCGCGCTGCGCGTGCTCAAGGCGCGGCTGCGTCAGATGGAGATCGAGCGCAAGGAAGCGGAGGCCTCGGCCGCGCGCAAGTCGCAGGTGCGCACGGTCGACCGCAGTGAGCGCATCCGCACGTACAACTTCCCCGAGAATCGGATCGCAGATCACCGCACGGGCTACAAGTCGTACAACCTCGACGCGGTGCTCGACGGCGATCTCGACGCTGTCGTCCAGTCGGCGCTCGACGCCGACGAGGCGGCGCGTCTCGCAGCAGTGGGGGAGTCGGGGGCGTGACGGCGTTGCGCGCGAAGCTGCGTCGTGCTGCGGCGCGGCTCGCGGATGCCGGCATCGAATCCGCGGATCGTGATGCGGCGCTGCTGCTCGCCCATGTTCTCGGGTGCGAGCTGGGCGAGGTGCGCCGTCGCGAGGTGCTCGGCCACGAGCTCAGCGACGGGGACATGGCCCGCTTCGAGGCGCTCGTCGACGAGCGCGCACGGCGTGTTCCGCTGCAGCACCTGACGGGTCGGGCGCCTTTCCGCAGCCTGGAGTTGCGTGTCGGCCCTGGCGTGTTCGTGCCGCGCCCCGAGACGGAGATGCTCGTCGATGCCGCCCTCGAGGCGGCCCCGCACGGGGGGCGCATCGTCGATCTGTGTACCGGATCGGGCGCCATCGCCCTGGCGATCAAGGCCGAGCGTCCCGACCTCGAGATCTACGCCGTCGAGCTCTCCGAAGAAGCGGCGGCGTGGGCAGCGTTGAACTGCAAGCAGAGTGGCCTCACTGTCAACTTGAGCGTTGAGGATGCGCGCCAGGCTCTACCTGAGCTCGAGGGCAGTTTCGACGTCGTCGTGAGCAACCCGCCGTACGTGCCCACCGGCATGGTGCCGATCGACCCCGAGGTTGCCGAGCACGACCCGGAGATTGCGCTGTACGGCGGTAGCGAGGACGGCCTTCGCTTTCCGCTCGAGATCGCCGAACGCGCCGCGCACCTGCTGAAGCCCGGCGGTCTGCTCGTCATGGAGCATGCAGACGCCCAGGGCGAATCCCTGCCCGAGGCGCTGCTCGATCGGCGTGGTTTCGAGTGGGCGCGGGACGAGGCCGACCTCGCCGGCAAGCCCCGCATGACGCTGGCCCGCCGTGAGGGCGGTTCGCGCTTCGAGGTGCCCACAAGCCCCGCAGAACGCCCGGTGAGGCGCCGCGCGACCGTCAGGCTGCTCGTGCTCGATCACGCCGGCGACGTGCTCCTCTACGAGGATTCCGACCAGGGCCTCACCCCGCCCGCGACGTGGTGGTCGACCCCGGGTGGCGGCATCGACCCCGGAGAGAGCGAACGCGACGCCGCGGTGCGTGAGTTGTTCGAGGAGACCGGTTTGCAGGTCGAGGCCGATGCCTTCGTCGGGCCGATCGCGCGGCGCCGCGTCGTCCACGGGTACTCCGATTCGGTCGTGCGTCAGGACGACGTGTTCTACGCCGTGCGCACGACACGCTTCGAGCCCGACCCGGGGGCGCTCACGCCCGAGGAGCAGGTGACGATGCAGCGCTGGCGCTGGTGGTCGGTTCGCGACCTCGAGACGACGAGCGAACGAGTGTGGCCACGCGAGATCGCGGCCCTCGTCAGCGCCCGGGCGACGCCGGACGCGACAGCGGGTAGCGCCACGTCTGTCGACGAACTGCAGCCCGACGAAACCGTCGCACTCGACGACGTCGAGGAGTCGACCGTCCCCGTCGCCCTCGGCCACCGCTGAGGCACACACCGCGAGGTCGGCGTCAGGGCCTGCGCCTCTTCTGATGTCGGTCTCGCACCGCCCCGCCCTGCGTCTCGGCCACCGTCACGATGTTGGCCGAGGACGCCGCGTCAGCGCGCTGGTGCGGCCTCGCCGACCGGCGGCGAGGACGTGTGCCCGCCACGGACCCGGGCTTAGAGTGGGAGCCGAATCGCGCCGCCCGCAGCGTGCTGGGCGGCCTCGGACGTGAGGAACGCACCATGGGGATCTTCGATCGTCTCTTCGGTCGTGGGGGAGCCCAGCCGGGCTTCGGTCAGCAGCAGGGATACGGGCAGTCCGCGTATCCGGCGCAGGGCAACCAGCAGCAGGGGTATGCCCAGCAGGGCTACCCGCGGCAGGCGTCGAACGCGCCTCGTCAGACGCCGGGCGCGTCGATGAGCGAGGACGAGCGCGCCATCGCCCGCTACGCGTACATGCTCAAGACGGCGCCGCCGGAGGAGATCGAGAAGGCGCACGCCGAGGCCTTCGCCAAGTTGACGCCGGAGCAGCGTCAGCAGGTGCTCACGCGTCTCGCGACCGACAGCCCGCAGGATGCTCCGCAGAGCGCAGACCCGCAGGCGCTGGCGCGGGCTGCGACTCGGGCCGAGATGCGTCAGCCCGGGTTCCTCCAGAGCTCGTTCGGTGGTTACGGCATGGGCGGCGGCTTCGGTCGCGGCGGCATGGGGATGGGGATGGGCGGCATGGGCATGGGCTCGATGCTGCTCACGAGCGTCGCCGGCGCCTTCGTCGGCACCGCCATCGCCCATGCGATGTTCGACGACTGGGGCAACGACTTCGATTCCCACGACATGCAGGACGCATATCAGGATGGCTACCAGGACGGTGGGGGCGACGGCGGCGGAAACGACGTTGCCGACGGTGGCGGATTCGACGGCGGCCAGGACTTCGCCGGGGGCAGCGACTTCGGCGGGTTCGACGGGGGCGACTTCGGTGGGGGAGACTTCGGGGGCGACATGGGTGGTTTCGACTTCTAGGAGAGTGGCGTGAGCCCCATTTTCGACGTTTCCGGTTCGGATGAGCGCGACCCCGCCATCGAGGCGGCGCACGCTGCCGTCGGCGAGGGCAAACTCGTCGTCCTGCCCACCGACACGGTGTACGGCGTCGGCGCCGACCCCTTCAACCCTGACGGCGTCGCGGCGCTGCTCGCGGCGAAGGGGCGTGGGCGCGACAAGCCGCCGGCCGTCCTCGTGCCGAACCCGGCGACGGTCGAGGGCCTCGCGATGAACGTGCCGTCCTACGCGCGTCGCCTCATGGATCGCTTCTGGCCGGGCGGGCTGACGTTGATCTTCCGTGCGCAACCGTCGCTCATGTGGGATCTGGGTGACACGAACGGCACGGTCGGGTTGCGCATGCCCGATCACGAGATGGCGCTCGAACTGCTGCAGGCGACGGGGCCGCTCGCCGTCAGCTCGGCGAACCGCACGGGCCAGCCGCCGGTCACGACGATCACGGAGGCCGGTTTCGCGTTCGGCCCGGCGGTCGAGGTTTATCTCGACGGGGGAACGTGCGACGACGGGTTGCCCAGCACGATCCTCGACTGCACCAAGCCCGACCCCGTCATGCTGCGCCGCGGCACGATCACTCCGGCACAGCTGCGTGAGGTGCTCGGGCCCATCGACCTGCTCGACTCGACGGGTGCGCCGCTGTCCGAGACACCCCAGGATGCCCCGGAAACGGACAACCCGCACCAGCACGAGTCGGCCTCGAACCCCGCGCCCGAGTCGACCGACGACGAGCGCACGGCCGAACGTCAGCGTCTCGAGGCCATGGGAGCTCGCGCGCGGGCGGGCGAGGCGACGCAGGCCATCCCGCTCGGCGGCATCGGAGCGGAACCGCCGTTCGAGCCCGAGAGCGTGACGAGCGTGGAGCTTCCTGGCCGCCCGGGCGAGCAGAACCACTAAGGTGGCGAGCATGACGACCCCGTTCTACGGCTCCGACTACGCCGCCCTCGAATCCTTCGACCCCGACATCGCCGGTGTCCTCATCTCCGAGCTCGACCGCCTGCGCGGCGGCCTGCAGCTCATCGCGAGTGAGAACATGTCCAGCCCGGCCGTCCTCACCGCGCTCGGTTCGACGCTGAGCAACAAGTACGCCGAGGGTTACCCCGGCCGTCGCTACTACGGTGGCTGCGCCGAGGTCGACAAGGCCGAGACGGTCGCCATCGAGCGTGCGAAGGCGCTGTTCGACGCCGAGCACGCCAACGTCCAGCCCCACTCGGGTGCTTCGGCGAACCAGGCCGTGTACGGCGCGTTCATGAACCCCGGTGACACGATCCTCGCGATGAGCCTGCCCATGGGCGGCCACCTCACGCACGGCACGAAGGTGTCGTTCTCGGGCAAGTGGTTCAACGCCGTCGGCTACGGCGTCGACCCCGAGACGGAGGACATCGACTACGACGAGGTCGAGCATCTCGCCAAGGAGCACAAGCCGAAGGTCATCCTCGCGGGCGGCTCCGCCATCCCGCGTCTCATCGACTTCGAGCGCTTCCGCGCCATCGCCGACGAGGTCGGCGCGATCTTCTGGGTCGACGCGGCTCACTTCATCGGTCTCGTCGCCGGCAAGGCGATTCCGTCGCCGGTGCCGCACGCCGACGTCGTCTCGTTCACGACGCACAAGGTGCTGCGCGGCCCCCGCTCGGGCGCCATCGTCTGCAAGGAAGAGCACGCGAAGGCGATCGACAAGGCCGTCTTCCCGATGATGCAGGGTGGCCCGCAGATGCACACGATCGCGGCGAAGGCCGTGAACTTCAAGGAGTGCGCGACGCCCGAGTACCAGCAGTACGCGAAGGACGTCATCGCCAACTCGCAGCGTCTCGCCGAGGGGCTCAAGGCCAAGGGCATCCGTCCGACGACGGGCGGCACCGACACGCACCTGTCGCTGCTCGATCTGCGTGACGTCGACGTCACCGGCGCTGACGCCGAACTGCGCTGCGACGTCGCGGGCATCACACTCAACAAGAACGCGATCCCGTTCGACCCGCAGAAGCCGAACATCGCCTCGGGCATCCGGGTCGGCACCCCGTCCGTCACGACGCAGGGCATGGGCCTTGCCGAGATGGACGTCATCGCCGACGTCATCCACCGCGCCGTCACCGAGACGGACGGCACGCCCGAGCACCCCGTCGCGCAGGAGATCCGCGAGCAGGTCACCGATCTCGTCACGCGTTTCCCCGCTTACCCCCGCTGAAATCTGACCGCCTGCCGTGCGTGAGTACGTCCTCATCAGCGTCGTCGCTGCGATCGTCACGTTCGTGATGACGCCGCTCGCACGGTGGTCGGCAGTTCGCTTCGGTGCGGTGACGCAGGTGCGTGCGCGTGACGTGCACGCCCTGCCGATCCCGCGGCTCGGGGGAGTGGCGCTGTTCGTCGGCTTCCTCGCCGCCGTCGGTGTCGCCTCGCGGCTGCCGTACCTGTCGCACGTGTTCGACAGTCGCGAAGCCATCGGCACGACGATCGCCGCGGCCATGATGTGCGGGCTCGGCGCGTGGGACGACTTCGCCGAGCTCAACTGGGCCATCAAGTTCGGTGGTCAGGCGCTCGCGGCCTGCGTCCTCGTCGTCTCGGGGGTGCAGTTCCTCTTCCTGCCGCTGGGGGAGCAGACCGTCCTGCCGACGCCGGTGCTCGTCGTGCTGTCGGTGCTCGTCATTCTCGTCATCGTCAACGCCGTGAACTGGGTTGACGGTCTCGACGGTCTCGCAGCCGGCATGGTGGGCATCGCCTCGTTCTCGTTCTTCGTCTACGCCTACCAACAGGCCGTGCAGTGGGGCGACAAGTCGGTGTTCACGACGTCAGCCTTCATCGCGGCGGCGACGGTGGGTGTCTGCGTCGGCTTCCTGCCGCACAACTTTCATCCGGCGCGGTTGTTCATGGGGGACGCCGGCTCGTTGCTCCTCGGCACGCTCATCGCGGCCGCCACGATCTCGTTCGCCGGCAACCTCGACCCGGCGGCCGTCTCCGGTTCGGGTGACGCCTCCGTCGCGTTCCTGCTGCCGCTGCTCGTGCCCCTCGCGATCCTCGCGGTGCCGCTGTGGGATTTCGCCGCGGCCATCGTGCGTCGCCTGCGCTCCGGGCAGAAACCGTGGGAGGCGGACGGTCGCCACCTGCACCACCGCATGCTGAAGATCGGGCACACGCACCGCGCGGCCGTGCTCATCCTCTACCTGTGGTCGATCGGCATCGCCCTCGGCCTCGTCTCGATGGCGTACTGGCCCGTCGAGCGCTCGCTCGCCGCCCTCACGGGGCTGACGGTCCTCGCCTTCGCGCTGACGTGGGGGCTGCCCCGTTGGCGACGCCGCAAGGCCTTGTGATAGTTTTCACAAGCAGGTTCAGGTGATGGATTCACCCTGGTGACGAGCCCGAACCCGACGACGTGATCCCCGCGCCAACGCAGATTGTGAGCCCTTCCTCCATGGACTCCGCCTCCACCTCGCACCCGGTGACCAACGTGTCGCCGTTCGCTGCGATGCTGCGTGATTCGCTCGTGCCGAGTGCCGCAGTGGGCGTCGTCTGCGCGGTCGTGTTCGCAGTGCTCAACGGCGTGGCCGGGGGAGTGTCGTCACTGTTCGGCACGGTTCTCGCCCTCGCCTTCTTCGCGAGTGGTCTGCTCGTCCTTCGTACGCTGCGCACGCTCAGCCCGGTCGCCATCATGGCTGCGGCGATGGCGGTCTTCTTCGCCCAGGTGATCGTTCTCGGCGTCGTCCTCGTCCTCGCGACGAAGGTGGAATCCCTCGACGGGCCTGCAACGGGCATCACCGTCGCCATCGTGGTCGTGGCCTGGCAGATCTTCCAGGTGCGCTCGTTCATGCGGACGCGGCAGTACGTCTACGACCCGGACGCGTCAGGCGCTTCGACGACGAGCGGCGGCTCCCAGTGAACCGCGGCACAGCGTCGGGTAGGATACGCAGTGTCTCCGGCGTGCACCTCGAGCCGCCGACCAGCCCGAGAGGGCAGGGGCGGTTCCACTGCAACAGACACACTGAACTTTTTTGCTGGATGCTGACTGAGGAGAATTTGTGAGCTTCATCGCGGGCGCTGCCCTGGTTGCCGACGGGGAGTCGTTCAAGTCCCCGGGCACGAGCGATTTCTGGTGGCCCCTGATCGGTGGCGACAGCAACTGGGCCATCACGCGCCCCGCCGTGGTCTTCCTCGTGTCGGCCCTGCTCATCGGCTGGTTTTTCGTCACCGTGACGGGCAAGAAGCTCTCAGTCGTGCCGAGCAAGCGTCAGTTCATCGCCGAGGGTGTCTACGACTTCGTGCGCAACACGATCGGGCGCGACATCATCGGCTCGAAGGACTTCATGCGGTTCCTGCCGCTGTTGTTGACTTGCTTCACCCTGATCCTGTTCAACAACGTGGCCGGAATCATCCCCTTCATCCAGTACCCGAGCACGGGTCGCATCGGGTTCCCGATCGTCCTCACGCTCATCGTGTACGTCACGTACCACGTCGCGGCGGTCAAGGCGAAGGGCGGCTTCGGCAAGTACATGGGCTCGCTCATCCCCCCGGGCCTGCCGGGGTGGCTCAAGCCGATCATGTTCGTGCTCGAGTTCCTCACGTACTTCCTCATCCGCCCGCTGACGCTGGCGCTGCGACTCTTCGGCAACATGATGGCGGGGCACCTCATGCTCCTCGTGTTCATCGTCGGCGGTGAGTACCTCCTCCTGCACGGCGGCAACATCGGCCTCAACGGTGCCGGCGTTCTCTCGTTCGCCGCGGCCATCCTGATGTCGTTCTTCGAACTGCTCATCGAGTTCCTGCAGGCCTTCATCTTCACCATGCTTGCCGCTCTGTATCTCGCAGACGCGGTCTCCGATCACCACTGATCGGCACTCTGTACCCCTTCTGAACCTCAGCGACACCGGGAAAAGGTCCCGGTGCCACTCGAAAGGAAAAGCACATGACCGGCGACATCGCATTCCTCGGCTACGGACTCGCTGCTATCGGCCCCGGCATCGGTATCGGTCTGATCTTCGCCGCCTACATCAACGGTGTGGCGCGTCAGCCCGAGGCCCGCAACATGCTGCAGACCATCGCCTTCACCGGCATGGCGCTCACCGAGGCACTCGCCATCCTTGGTCTGGTCTTCGCGTTCGTCTTCCAGGGCAAGTAAGTCCTGCTCGAACTGACCAGTCCCCCCAACAGATAGGAAGCCAAGGTGTTCCTCGCATCTGAAGGTGCAGGTTGGCCGGAGAAGCTGCCGCTGCTCCCGCACCCCGCCGAGATGATCATCGGGCTCATCGCCTTCGCGATCCTGTACTGGCTGTACAAGACGAAGGTCGTTCCGAACATGGAGCGCATGTACGCGGAGCGTACGGCGTCCATCGAGGGCGGCATCGCCAAGGCGGAGGAGGCCCAGAAGGAGGCCGCCGCCGCCAAGCAGCAGTACGAGTCGCAGCTCGCCGACGCGCGTGCTGAGGCGGCCAAGATCCGCGAGGACGCCCGCGCCCAGGGTGCGGCCATCATCGCGGAGAGCCGTGAGCAGGCCGGCGCCGAAGCCGCCCGCATCACCGAGAACGCGACGAAGCAGATCGCGGCCGAGCGTCAGCAGGCCTTTGTCCAGCTGCGCAGCGAGCTCGGTGGCCTGTCCACCGAGCTCGCCAGCCGCATCGTCGGTGAGTCGCTGCACGACGAAGCCCGTCAGAAGGGCATCGTCGACCGGTTCCTCGCCGAGCTCGAGGCGGGCAGAATCCGTCCCGAGTCCGCCACCGCCGGCTCCGAGGCCGCCGCCTCGAGCGCAGGCAGCACGCGGGTCGAAGCCTGATGCAGGGTTCGTCGAGGACGGCTCTCTCCGCGGCCCGGCAGGTGCTCAACGGCACCCTGTCCGGCCCCGGTGACCCGATGAACACGGCTCGTGAGCTCTTCGCGGTCGTCGACGTCATCGATTCCAACGCGACGCTGCGTCGCGCGCTGGGTGACCCGTCGCGCGAGAGCGAGGCCAAGCGTGGCCTTGTCCAGCGTCTGTTCAGCGGCAAGATCGGCTACGACGCGATGGCGGTCGTGACGGCTGTCGCCGGTGAACGCTGGTCGAGCGAGCGCGACCTCAGTGACGCTCTGGAGCGTCTTGCGGTCGAGGCCGCCACCGCTTCGGCGGAGAAGGCCGGTCGCGCGGATGCTTTCGAGAACGAGCTGTTCCGCTTCGAGCGGACCGTCGCTTCCGACGCGGGCCTCAGGGATGCCCTGTCCGACCGCTCTCGCAGCGGTGCGGACAAGGCCGGGCTCGTCGCCCGTCTGCTTGAGGGCAAGGTCGCCCCCGAGACGGCGCTGCTCGCCACTCGCGCCGCAGGCTCCCCCCGTGGGCGCGGTTTCGAGCGGGCCATCGAGGAGTTCCTCGAGGGCGTGGCCGGGCGCCGCGGCCAGTCGAGCGCGATCGTCACGAGTGCGGTCGAGCTGACCCCGGAGCAGAACGAGCGGCTGCGCGCGGCTCTGACGAAGATGTACGGCAAGCCCGTGCAGACGAACGTCGTCATCGACCCCTCGGTCGTCGGCGGCATCAAGGTGGCTGTCGGTGACGACGTCATCGACGGAACGATCGCGCGTCGCCTCGACGAGGCCCGCGCGCACCTGTCCGGCTGATCGACGCCCAAAGAATTGCCGCATCCGCGGCCCTGAGCCAAGAAGCACGGCGCCCGATGCGGGCCCATGACAAGGAGTGATGATGACGGAGCTTTCGATCCGTCCGGAGGAGATCCGGGATGCACTGAACGGTTACGTTCAGTCCTACGAGCCCGGCGCGGCCTCCCGTGAAGAGGTCGGCCGCGTCGTCGATGCCGCTGACGGCATCGCACACGTCGAGGGTCTTCCCTCGGCCATGACCAACGAGCTGCTTCAGTTCGAAGACGGCACGCTCGGTATCGCCCAGAACCTCGACGTCCACGAGATCGGCGTCGTCATCCTGGGTGAGTTCGGCGGCATCGAAGAAGGCCAGAGCGTCAAGCGCACGGGCGAGGTCCTCTCGGTTCCCGTCGGTGACGCGTTCATGGGCCGCGTCGTCAACCCGCTCGGTCAGCCGATCGACGGCCTGGGCGACATCGAGGCCGAAGGCCGTCGCGCCCTCGAGCTGCAGGCGCCCACCGTCGTCCAGCGCAAGTCGGTCCACGAGCCGCTCATGACGGGCATCAAGGCGATCGACGCCATGACGCCGGTCGGTCGCGGTCAGCGTCAGCTGATCATCGGTGACCGCAAGACGGGCAAGACGACGATCGCCACCGACACGATCATCAACCAGAAGCAGAACTGGGAGACGGGCGACCCGTCGAAGCAGGTTCGCTGCATCTACGTCGCCGTCGGTCAGAAGAACTCGACTGTCGCCGAGGTCCGCGCCACGCTCGAAGAGGCCGGCGCGATGGAGTACACGACGATCGTCAACGCTCCGGCGGGTGACGCGGCGGGCTTCAAGTACCTCGCTCCGTTCACCGGTTCGGCCATCGGCCAGCACTGGATGTACCAGGGCAAGCACGTCCTCATCGTGTTCGACGACCTGAGCAAGCAGGCTGAGGCCTACCGCGCCATGTCGCTGCTGCTGCGCCGTCCGCCGGGCCGCGAGGCCTACCCCGGTGACGTGTTCTACCTGCACTCGCGTCTGCTCGAGCGTTGCGCAAAGCTGTCGGACGACCTTGGTGCCGGTTCGATGACGGGTCTGCCGATCATCGAGACGAAGGCCGGCGACGTCTCGGCCTACATCCCGACGAACGTCATCTCGATCACGGACGGCCAGATCTTCCTCCAGGCCGACCTGTTCAACGCCAACCAGCGCCCGGCTGTCGACGTGGGTATCTCCGTGTCGCGTGTCGGTGGTGCGGCCATGACGAAGGCCATGAAGGCCGTCACCGGTTCGATCAAGGTCGACCTCGCGCAGTTCCGCGAGATGCAGGCGTTCGCCATGTTCGCCTCCGACCTCGACGCCGCGTCGCGCCGTCAGCTCGCTCGCGGTGAGCGTCTCATGGAGATGTTCAAGCAGCCGCAGAACAGCCCGTACCCGGTCGAGGACCAGGTCGCGTCGCTGTGGGCCGGTACGACGGGCAAGTTCGACGATGTCAAGACCGAGGACGTGCAGCGCTTCGAGGCCGAGTGGCTCGAGTACATGCACCGCAACCACGGTGAGTTCATGATGGCGATCCGCGAGAGCGGCAAGCTGGCCGACGACGGCAAGGACGTCTTCGCCGGTGCGATGGACGACTTCCGCAAGCAGTTCCAGGCGTCGTCCGACCACGGTGGTGAGGGTTCCGAGCAGTTCGACGAGATCGCTGCGGACCACATCAACCAGGAGAAGATCACCAAGCACAAGCCGTGATCTTCGTGATCGCACCTCGGCGGGTGTGACGAGCACCCGCCGAGGTCGGCCGCCAGGTCGACACCACCACCCAAGCCAGCACCAGTACAGAGAGGCGGAAAGCTATGGGAGCGCAGCAGCGGGTCTACCGCCAGCGCATCCGGTCCGTCCAGGCGACCAAGAAGATCACGCGCGCGATGGAGCTCATCGCTGCCTCGCGCGTGGTCAAGGCGCGCGAGGCCGTCGCGAAGTCGACGCCCTACGCCGTGGCCCTGACCCGAGCCGTCTCCTCGGTCGCGTCCTCCACGTCGGACATCGACCACGCACTGACGACGGAGCGCGAGAACGTCAAGCGCGCCGGCGTCCTCATCGTCACGGCTGACCGCGGCCTCGCCGGCTCGTACTCGGTCAACGCGATGAAGGAAGCCCAGCAGCTCATCACCAAGCTCGAGCACGAGGGCAAGGAGGTCGTCCCCTACCTCGTCGGCCGCAAGGGCGTGAGCTACTACAAGTTCCGCCGTCGCGAGTACGAGGCAGAGTGGACGGGCTTCACCGACAGCCCCAAGTTCGAGAACGCCGAGGAGATCGGTGAGCGTCTGACCGCCGACTTCCATGCCGGTGCCGAGGGTGGCGGGGTCGACGAACTGCACGTCGTCTACACCGAGTTCCAGTCGATGGTGACGCAGCAGGCCCGCGTCATCCGTCTGCTGCCGCTCGAGGTGGCCGAGGGTCAGCTCGACCTCGACGGCGACGGCAAGCCCGACGGACCGCTTCCGCTCTACGACTTCGAGCCGAACGCCGAGGGCGTGCTCGATGCGCTGCTGCCGAAGTACGTCACGGCTCGCATCTTCAACGCGCTCCTGCAGTCGGCCGCTTCCGAGCTCGCTGCCCGCCAGCGCGCGATGAAGTCCGCCACGGACAACGCGACCGAACTCATCAAGACCTACACCCGACTGGCCAACCAGGCCCGTCAGGCCGAGATTACGCAAGAGATCAGCGAGATCGTGGGTGGCGCCAGCGCCCTCGCCGATGCCAGCTGACCGCCTTCACGTAAAGGAATCCTCATGACTGCCACCATCAACGAAAGCGCAACCGCGGCCCCGGCCGCGGGCGGCGTGGGCCGCGTCTCGCGCGTCATCGGCCCGGTCGTCGACGTCGAGTTCTCGGCCGACACGATGCCGGAGGTCTACAACCTCCTGACGCTCGAGGTCTCGCTCAACGGCGAGCAGAAGAACATCAACCTCGAGGTCGCCCAGCACATCGGTGACTGGATGGTTCGCGCCATCTCGCTGCAGCCGACGGACGGCATCGTCCGCGGCTCCGAGGTGCGCGACTCCGGCGGGCCGATCTCCGTACCGGTCGGCGACGTCACCCTCGGCCACGTCTTCAACGCGACGGGTGACTGCCTCGACCTCGAAGAGGGCGAGCAGCTCGAGGTCAAGGAGCGCTGGGGTATCCACCGTACGGCGCCCGCGTTCGACCAGCTCGAGTCCAAGACGACGATGTTCGAGACGGGCATCAAGGTCATCGACCTGCTGACCCCGTACGTCCAGGGCGGAAAGATCGGCCTGTTCGGTGGTGCCGGTGTCGGCAAGACCGTTCTGATCCAGGAGATGATCGCTCGAGTCGCTCGCAACCACGGTGGTGTGTCCGTGTTCGCCGGTGTCGGTGAGCGCACCCGTGAGGGCAACGACCTCATGGTCGAGATGGAAGAGGCCGGCGTCCTCGGCCAGACCGCGCTCGTGTTCGGCCAGATGGACGAGCCGCCGGGAACGCGTCTTCGCGTCGCCCTGTCGGCGCTGACGATGGCGGAGTACTTCCGCGACGTGCAGAAGCAGGACGTGCTGCTGTTCATCGACAACATCTTCCGCTTCACGCAGGCCGGTTCCGAGGTCTCCACGCTGCTCGGCCGCATGCCGTCCGCCGTGGGTTACCAGCCGACGCTGGCCGACGAGATGGGTGTGCTCCAGGAGCGCATCACCTCGACGCGTGGTCACTCGATCACGTCGATGCAGGCCATCTACGTGCCGGCCGACGACTACACCGACCCGGCCCCGGCGACGACGTTCGCGCACCTCGACGCGACGACCGAGCTCTCGCGTGACATCGCGTCGATGGGTATCTACCCGGCCGTGGACCCGCTGACGTCGACGTCGCGCATCCTCGACCCGCGTTACATCTCGAAGGAGCACTACGAGACGGCGGTTCGCATCAAGTCGATCCTGCAGCGCAACAAGGAACTGCAGGACATCATCGCGATCCTCGGTATCGATGAGCTCTCCGAAGAGGACAAGATTCTCGTCAACCGCGCTCGCCGCATCCAGCGCTTCCTGTCGCAGAACACCTACGTCGCCAAGCAGTTCACCGGCATCGAGGGTTCGACGGTGTCGCTGCAGGACTCGATCGAGGCCTTCACGAAGATCGCGGACGGCGACTACGACCACGTCCCCGAGCAGGCCTTCTTCATGTGTGGTGGCCTCGACGACGTCGAGCGTCAGGCCGCGGAGCTGGCCAAGCAGGACTGATTCGCGCGCCGCGGCGGGGATGACCCGAGGCGGGGAGTGAGAACGACGAAGGGCTGGGGGTTTCGACCCCCGGCCCTTCGTCGTGCATCGTGAGCAGAGCGCGTCGTTGAGTCGCGGCGCGCAGGAATGAGGAGCAGGGATGGATCTGGGTCTGAAGTGGCGGGTGCGTGAGGACGACCTCACGCGCGGTGACGCGGTCGTCGCGCCGGACGAGCGCTTGGCGTGGCCGAAGACGATCGGCATCGGCATGCAGCACGTCGTCGCCATGTTCGGTGCGACGTTCCTCGTGCCGCTGCTGACGGGCTTCCCGCCGTCGACGACGCTGTTCTTCTCCGGCGTCGGCACGGTCGTCTTCCTGCTGCTGACGGCGGGGCGCGTGCCGAGCTACCTCGGCTCGTCGTTCGCGTTCATCGCGCCGCTGACGGCCGCGACGAAGGCGCACGACATGGCGACGGCGCTGGGCGGCGTCGTCATGGCGGGCCTGGCTCTGGCGCTCGTCGGGCTCGTCGTCCAGGTCGCCGGCGACGGCTGGTTGCGTGCGCTCATGCCGCCGGTCGTCACGGGCACGATCGTCGCGCTCATCGGCCTCAACCTCGCGCCTGCGGCCAAGGGCAACTTCATGAAGGCGCCTGTGACGGCGCTCGTCACCCTGGTCGTCATCCTCGCGGTGACGGTGCTCGCGAAGGGGCTGCTCGGGCGCCTCAGCATCCTCATCGGTGTGCTCACCGGGTATCTCGTCGCGTGCCTGCGCGGTGAGGTCGACTTCGACGCCGTGGATTCCGCCGCCTGGATCGGACTGCCGCACTTCGCGTCGCCGTCGTTCTCGTGGTCGGTCGTCGGGCTGTTCGTGCCGGTCGTGCTCGTGCTGATCGCGGAGAACATCGGCCACGTGAAGTCGGTCGCGCAGATGACGGACCGCAACCTCGACGACGTCTCGGGGCGTGCGCTGCTCGGTGACGGCCTCGCCACGACGCTCGCCGGCTTCGGTGGCGGCTCGGGCACGACGACGTATGCCGAGAACATCGGCGTCATGGCGGCGACGAAGGTGTATTCGACGGCGGCCTACTGGGTCGCGGCCATCACGGCGATCGGGCTGTCGTTCCTGCCGAAGTTCGGCGCGATCATCTCGACGATCCCGCCCGGCGTCCTCGGGGGAGCGGCGACGGTCCTCTACGGCATGATCGGCATGCTCGGCGTGCGCATCTGGATGGAGAACCGCGTCGACTTCGCCAACCCCGTCAACCTCATGACGGCTGCGGTCGCGCTCATCGTCGGCATCGCCGACTACACGTGGACGATCGGTGACGTCGCCTTTGCCGGCATCGCCCTCGGTACGTTCGCGGCGGTCGTCGTGTTCCACCTCATGCGCGCCGGGGCGCGGGTTTCGGGGGCGCTCGCCGATCCGCTCGCGCCGCTGCCGCACGAAGGTGCGTCCGTCGCGGGCGCGTCGGCCGACGCAGACGCCGACGCGCGAGCGGACGGGCGTCGCTGACGACCCCTGTCGCACGGGCGTGCACACCCACCGGGTGGGCCGCGCGCCCCGGCCCGATTCGCCCGCTATCATGGGGGAAATCACCGACTCGAAGAGGAAGCCCGCATGAGCACCCTGAACGTCAAGTTCGTCGCTGCCGACCGTGAGGTCTGGGAGGGCGAGGCGAGCCGCCTGATCGCACGGACCACCGAAGGTGAGATCGGCATCCTGCCCGGTCACCAGCCGATCCTGTCCGTCCTCGTCGAGGGCGACGTCGTCGTCGTGCCCGCGCAGGGCGAGCGCCGTACGGTCAAGATCGACGGCGGGTTTCTCTCCGTCGACAAGGACGTGGTGACGGTCGTCGCTCAGCACGTCGAGATGGCCGGGGTCTGAGGCGGTTTCGAACCATGGATTCAGCGATGACGGCCGGCGAGATCACTCTCGCGCTGGCCGTCATCCTGGTCTTGCTGGCTCTGGCGGCGATGGTGCTGCGCACGCGCGCCATCGGCCGCGACGGCAACCTCGCCGTCATGGCGGTTCGCTACCCCGGCGCGTCGTGGCGCACCGGGATGGTGCGGTACCGCCACGATCGTCTCGAGTGGTTCTCGTTCCGCTCGATGACGATGTCGCCGCGGCGCACCTGGGCGCGCGGCGACTTCTTCCTCGGTTCGCGCGCTCAGCTCGCGGACGGTGACCGCCCGGCGGCCCTGTCGGGTGACGCGGTGAGCGTCGACGTGCGCTGCGGTGAAGAGGCCTTCACCATCGCCATGGCGCCCGGTGACTACACCGCGATGCGCTCGTGGAGCGAGTCCGCACCGCCCGGATTGCACGCGGACGCCCTGGTCTGAGACCCCCGTCCGGCGTCTCTGACGGTCGACGCCCCGCCCAGCGGCATTGCTTTCGCGACCTCGACCGCCGCGATGGTCGGGTTTGGCACGGAGAGCGCGCCTCGTTCCCAAGGCCGCCCCGTCGGCCGCATCCCACGTCTGGAGCGGGCTGGGGCTCAGCGCCCCCCGCCGGGCTGCCACAACACGTCGCCGGGGCCTTGGGCGTTGGCGTAGCGCGCGAACACGAACAGGGCGTCCGAGAGCCGGTTGAGATACCTGGCCGTCAGCGGGTTGACGCCGCCGGGACGCTCGTCGTCGGGCTCGGCGCTCTCGCTCCCGTGGGCGTCGATGGCCGCCCAGCAGGCACGCTCGGCGCGCCGCACGACCGTCCGCGCGAGGTGGAGATAGGCCGCCGCCTGAGTGCCGCCGGCGAGGACGAAGGAACGCAGCGTCGGCAGGTCGGCACCGAACTCGTCGCAGGCGGTCTCGAGTTCGTCGATCCACTCCTGCTGGACGCGCAGGGGAGGGTGCGCGGGCTGTGTCACGAGGGGTGTCGACAGGTCGGCGCCGACGTCGAACAGGTCGTTCTGGATGCGCAGGAGCATTGGGCGCAGCCGCTCAGGCAGATCGGGGGCACACGTGAGCGCGAGGCCGAGCGCGGCGCCGGCCTCGTCCGCGTCGGCGTAGGCGACGAGGCGCGGGTCGTTCTTCGACGTCCGGCTGAAGTCGCCGAGGCCCGTGCTCCCGTCGTCACCGGTGCGGGTGTAGATCGTGCTGAGAACCACCATGCCCCCACTGTTTCACGTACGCCCGATGGGAGGCGTTCAGACCGTTGCCACTTCGTTACGCCGTGCGGCGAACGTTCACCCGGCGCCGTGCGTCTTTACCAATGACGGCACCCGCCGGAGGCGACGCCTCCACGCCGGGTGGGGCGCGCGACGCGCCGGCCGTCCACGAACAGCTCGGCCCGCACGGGCGAGTGACGAGGGGGGCGATCATGGCCGAGACGACGAGGCGCACGCACGCGTCGCGCTCCGAGACACTCGCGACGGGTGCGCACCTCGTCATCGACCACCCCGTCCCCGGGCGCGAGATCATCATCAACGGCCCCGTCAGCGCACGCACGAGCGACCGCGTCCGCACGGCATTGCACACCGCACTGGCGGGCGGTGACGGCGACCTCGTCGTCCACCTGGCCAACGCGCAGGTGTGGGATGCGGCCGGGCTGGGCGTCATGGTCGGCGCGCATCACCGGGCCGAGCGTCGGCGGCGTCGCCTCGTCGTCGCCGATGCCTCGCCGCGTCTGTGCCGTTTGCTCGCAGGCACCCGCCTCGACCGGGTCATGAACGTCTCCGGCGCCTGCGGCTACGTCCCGCTGGCGCGCACTGCCTGACGCGCACGGCCTGACGCGTGGCGAAGGCACGACGCACGCGTGCGCCCAGCCTCGCGACCTGAGCACCCCCGAACCTCGAGGCGGATCAGAACAACCGGCGCTCGGAGTCGTCGATGCCCTTGAGCGCGTCGTAGTCGAGCACGACGCAGCGGATGCCGCGATCCTCCGCGAGCGTGCGGGCCTGCGGTTTGATCGTCTGGGCGGCGAAGACGCCGCTGACGGGGGCGATGTGCGGGTCGCGGTTGAGTAGTTCGAGGTAGCGCGTCAGTTGCTCGACTCCGTCGATCGTGCCGTGGCGCTTGAGTTCGACGGCGACGGTGGCTCCGCCCGAGTCCTTGCACATGATGTCGACCGGCCCGATCGCCGTCATGTATTCGCGCCGCATCAACGTGTAGCCCTCACCGAGGGTCTCGATGTGCTGTGCGAGCAGCTTCTGCAGCTGCGCCTCGACGCCGTCCTTGACGAGGCCCGGGTCGACGCCGAGGTCATGGGCCGAGTCGTGATGGACGGTGTGCAACCGGATGCGCAGCCGGTCGTCCGACTTGCCGTGCTGCACGAGCCACACGCTCGTCACGCCGTCGGCGACCTCGACGTCCTCGGGTTCGACCTCGGCCATCGTGCACGGCGGCGCCATCCAGTTGAGCGGCTTGTAGGAGCCGCCGTCGGAGTGGACGAGCACCGAGCCGTCGGCCTTGACCATGAGCAGGCGCTTGGCGAGGGGGAGGTGGGCCTGCAGGCGTCCCTCGTAGTCGACGCTGCATTCGGCAATCACGATTCGCACCGGACAACCTTACGCGTCGGGCTCCGACTGCCCGGCCAGGACGAAGCAGCTGCCGAGCGTGACGACGAACCCCGCGATGGCCAGCGGCCACGTGCCGCCGCGCACGGCGTCACCGAGCAGGGCGAGGCCGATGGCAGCGGGCACCACCGTCTCGATGGCGAAGGTGATGGCGGCGACGGACGTCGCCTCTCCCGCGTCGAGGGCGAAGCCGTAGGCGGTCATCGCGATGATGCCGTGGGCGATGAGCACCCAGAACGGCCAGCTCGCGATCGTGTGCAGGACGTTGCCGTCCCACGGCAGGATGCGCGCGCCGATCGCGATACCTGCGAATCCGAGCCCCGCGGTGACGGCGAGAAGCGCGCTGTTGCGGGCGCGATACGCCGCGTACCCGAACGGCACCAGGAGGGCCGCGACCACGAGCGCGGCGGGGGCCAGCCAGGTCGGCACCCCGGTGGCGTGACCCTCCTTGGCGCAGACGGCGAGCATGACGAGACCGACGCCGACTCCGACGAGCGCCATGATCTCGCGTCGCGTCAGCTTGGCGTGCAGGACGACGACGGCGAGCACGGCCGTCACCGCGACCGACCCGGCGATGACCGACTGCACGAGGAACAGTGGCAGGGTACGCAGGGCGCCGCTCGAGGCGAGGAAGGCCACGCCGTCGAGCGCGAGGCCGACGCCGTACAGCCAGCCGAAGCGCGCACGGGTGATGAGGTCGGCGCCGTCGGGCGCCTCCCTCATGCGCGCCACGCCAATCGCCTGGACGATCGTCGCTCCGCCGTAGGCGAGGGCGGCGACGAGGGCGCCGAGCAATCCGAAGATCATGAGGTCATCACGCGGTAGATCGTCCCACGAGCGGTTGGTCGTCGCATCTGAAAGACTGGGCGCATGATCAACACAGTGGGTGTCATCGGGCTCGGCACGATGGGTGCCGGCATCGTCGAAGTCTTCGCCAAGGCGGGGCTCAGCGTAATCGCCGTCGACGGTTCGGCGGAGCTCGCCGAGCGCGGCAAGGGGTTCCTCACGAAGTCCCTCGGGCGTGCCGTGAGCAAGGGCAAGCTCTCCGAGAGTGAGCGTGACGAGATCGTCGGCCGTGTCGCGTTCGGCGACGACCTCGCCGCGATGAAGGACGCCGACCTCGTCATCGAGGCGGTGCCGGAGCTGCTCGAGATCAAGACGTCGATCTTCACGACGCTCGACGACATCGTTCGTGACGACTGCGTGCTCGCGACGAACACGTCGTCGCTGTCGATCACCGAGATCGCGAAGTCGACGAAGGAGCCGTCGCGCGTCATCGGCATGCACTTCTTCAACCCGGCGCCGGTGCTGCCGCTCGTCGAGGTCATCCACTCGCTGCTGACCGACGTGAAGCTCGTCGAGGACGTCCGCGAACTCGCCGTCCGCCTGGGCAAGAAGCCGGTCGTCGTCGGCGACCGTGCGGGCTTCGTCGCGAACGCGCTGCTCATCGCCTATCTCGCGCGTTCGATCCGCGCCTACGAGACGGGTCTCGCCTCCCGTGAGGACCTCGATGCAGCGATGGCGGCCGGTGTCGGCTTCCCGATGGGCCCGCTGACGCTGTGCGACCTCATCGGCCTCGACGTCGTCCACGAGGTCTGCGGCGTGCTGTACGACGCGACACATGACCCGAGCGTCGCGTCGCCGCCGCTGCTGCGTCAGATGGTGGCGGCCGGCTACCTCGGTCGCAAGAGTGGCAAGGGCTTCTACACGTACGAGGCGGCCGGTTCGAGCACCCTCGTCGCCGACGAGCGCACGCCCGGTGAGAGCAAGGCGCACAGTGGTCGCGTCGGTCTCGTCGGCGAGGGTGAGCTCGTCGACTCGCTCGCCGAGGAGATGTCGTCAGCGGGCCTCGAGCTCGTGCGGGTCACGGCGGCTGACGAGGCGTCGGCGCTCGAGGACGTCACGTTCGTCTTCGCCGTCGACGGCGGCGTCGAGGATGACGGGTGCTGCGGCGGCTCGTGCGCCTGTGGTGACGAGTGCTCGTGCGGTCATGTCGAGGGCGACGTCTCCGAGCACGCGCTGCAGATCGATGAGAAGCCGCTCATGCGCGCCGTGCGCGACGCGATCGGTGACGGCGGCGTCATCGCCACGCTCGGTGAGGGCGCGGCGACGGAGGCCGCGACCGGTGAGCCGTCGCTCGATGCGCGCGTCGTTCCCGTCGTCCTGCGTGAGAAGCAGCGCGCCGGCCAGGTGCTCGAGATCGGCCGCAGCGTCGCCATCGCGGACGACGCGGTCGAGGCCGTTCGCTCGTTCGCCGCGGCTGCGGGCTGGACGCCGGTCGTCGGCAAGGACCGCGCGGGCCTCGTCGTCGACGCGCTGCTCTACCCACACCTCAACGACGCGGTGAAGATGTTGGACTTGGGCTACGCGAGCGTCGAGGACATCGACACGGCGATGAAGGCCGGCTGCGGTTACCCGAAGGGCCCATTCGAGTTGCTTGACGAGGCCAGCTACGACGACGTCTCCGGTGTGCTGTCGGAGATGTACTTCGAGGCGGGGGAGACGCACCTCGTGCCGTCGCCGCTGCTGACGGAGCACCTGCTCGCGGAGCGGTCCTTCCGAGGCTGATGCCACGGCGCAACAACAGAGCGCAGGACGAGACGCGCGGCGACGTGAGCCGCGCGTTTCGTCCTGTCGACACGGTGCAGACCTACGCGGGCGGCCAGTGGACGGTGCGGGTCCTGCGCGGCAACGCCGACGGCAAGATCTACACGTGCCCGGGGTGTCAGCAGCAGTTGGCGTCATCGCTGCCGCACGTCGTCGTGTGGCCGAATGATCGGCTGGGTGACGTGACGGATCGTCGTCACTGGCACACGAGTTGCTGGCGAGCGCGAGATCGCCGTCCGCCGCGGGGTTCGTGGCGGTGAGTGTGCGCTCGCGGTCGCATAGGGTCGAGGGCGGACGACGAAGTCCGGGTTTCGTCGTGATCGTCGAGGAGGGGCGTTGAGCCTGCAGGGGATTCGCTCGAACACGGTGCTCGCTGCGCGCCGTCAGGACGTCGAACTGCACACCGCCGACGGGTTGACGCTCGTCGGTGAGTTGGCGCTGCCGCTCGAGCGAGACCCGGTGGCCACGCTCGTCACGCTGCATCCGCTGCCGACGCACGGCGGTTTCATGGACAGCCATGTCTACAAGAAGGCCGCCAACCGGCTGCCGGCGCTCGCGGACATCGCGGTGCTGCGGTTCAACACGCGTGGCACGTCGTCGCCGCGCGGGACGTCGGAGGGTGCGTTCGACTCGGCTGACGGCGAGCGTTTCGACGTCGCCGCCGCCATCGAGTTCGCGGAGTTCCACGAGTCGCCGGCGCTGACCAATCGTTGGCTGGTGGGGTGGAGCTTCGGCACGGATCTGGCGCTCATGCACGGGCTCGATCCGTCGATCGAGGGCGCGATCCTGCTGTCGCCGCCGCTGCGGTGGTCGCAGCCCGAGCACCTGGCGGCGTGGGCCGAATCGCGCAAGCCGGTGACGGCGCTCGTGCCCGAACTGGATGACAACCTGCGCCCCGACGAGGCGCGCGAGCGGTTCGCGGCCATTCCGCAGGCTGACGTCATCGGCGTCGATGGCGCGAAGCACCTGTGGGTGGGGGAGAAGTACGTGCGGCGCGTGCTCGACGAGATCGTGCGCATCGTCGCGCCGTCGAAGCTGCCCGAGGGTGGCCTGCCGACCGAGGTCGACGCTTCGCTCGTGGTCGAGGGCTGAGTTGACACGCAAGCGGTGGGCGCCTCTGTGAGCCCGGGCACCCTTGGTGGCTGTCTCGGACCGGTTGTCGACACTGACGTTCGGCGCCGCGAGGTTTTGCACGTCGTTCTGCTACCCCCTGACCGGGGCATGACCACGTGCAGAGCCACCCCAGCTTGAGTGGTGCAGAAACGACCGTTTGTGCACCAGTTCCCTCGCGGTTGAGCGCGACATTTTGGCAGGCTTAGAGCCATGCCGGAAACAGAGGAGGCTCTCACCAGGACCGCCTACAACGTTGTGGCCGACGTGTACGCCGACCACTTCCGTACCACCGAAGGCGAACAGCCCATCGACTTGGCCATGATCGACCACTTCGTCGCACTCCTGCACGAGCCTCGCGTGGTCCTGGATGCTGGCTGCGGGGCAGGGCGAATGCTGCCCTATTTGGCTGGGCTCGGATGCCACCCGGAGGGCATCGACCTCTCACCCAACATGGTCCGCAGGGCACGAGCCGACCACCCTGACTTCACCGTCGCCGTGGGGAGCCTGACGCACCTGCCCTACGCAGACGAAGTCTTCGACGGCGTCTTTTCCTGGTACTCCACCATTCACAACCCGGATGAAGACCTCGAAGTCATGGTTGCGGAGATGGCCCGCGTACTGCGCCCGGAAGGGGTGCTGCTCCTCGGTTTCCAGGTGGGACACGGCATGCGCCGGGTAGGTCGCGGATATGCGGCACGCGGCTATGACGTGGTGATGACCAGATACCACCGAAGTGTCGAGAGCCTGACTGCTCTCTTGGAGGAGCATGGACTCACGGTGAGCGCTCAACTGGAGCGGTCACCTGTGGGCTCGGAAGAAGACGCGCAAGCCGTGATCATCGCGCAGCGATCTCAGCCCGCCTGAATGGTGTGGCTCAAACGAACGGTTTCGTGGAGCGTGGGAACCAGCGCCCCTGCCCTAGGGAGAAGGCGCAGTAGCGTGAGGGCGGCGCCACGAGGGCGTCGCGGCCAGCGGAGAGGACGCTCGTGGTCGACCTGTCCGTACTACCGGGCTTCCTCGGTGTCATTCTGGTGTTCCTCATCCCACCCGGCCCAGACATGGCGTACATGCTCGCGGTCGGACTCGAGGGAGGGCGGAGAGCCGCGCTCAAAGCGATCCTTGGCATCGCTACCGGAATGAGCGTCTACGCCGCCGCAGTCGTTGTTGGCTTGGGTGAGGTCGCCAGAAGTCACCCTGATTTGCTGACCGGCCTGAAGCTGCTTGGGGCTGCTTATCTGCTCTGGCTGTCGGTGACTACCGTGCGCCATGCTCGCGAGATGTCCACGATCGGCGACGTCGCCGCCGGGCGGTGGTACCTGCGGGGTCTGTCGGTCAGCCTGACGAACCCCAAGATCATCCTGTTCTTCCTCGCCGTCCTCCCGCGCTTCGCCGGCCACGCCACCAACACGACAGCGCAGATGGCCCTGCTCGGCACAGTCAACGTGTGCACCGAGTTCGTGCTCTACGGCACCATCGGTGCTCTCGCGGGCACTTTTCATGAGCGATTCACCAGCAGTCCGCGAGCTAGCGCGGCGTTGAACTACCTGGCGGCCACGGTCTACGCCGTTCTTGCCTGCGTCATCATCATCGAAGCCGTCCGACAGGTGTAGCTCAAACGAAAGGCTCTGCACCATCGCAGCGGTCCGGTAGCTCAACCCGCCGTTCATGCGCCTGCGAGAGGCAGCTGCGCCGACAGTCGCAAGTCATCCACCCCCGGGCGATCTTCAAATGCGTCGGCGAACCGAGCCACCTCGGCGAACCCGAGCGCCGAATAGAGCGCAACAGCTCCCACGTTGGATGAGAGCACCCTGAGCCATACGCTGTCATCACCCCTGGCCTCAACTGCTGTCAGTGCAGCGTGTATGAGCTTCCGCGCTAGGCCTTGACGGCGGGCGATAGGTGCCACACCGAGCCCACCCACATACCACTGGCCGAACTCACTAGGTTCTCGTCGAATCTTGATGAACCCCAGCACTTCATCACCTTCAGCAGCGACCAGAACTTCGTCGACGAGCGTTCCTGTCGGCACTCCGAAGAAGGGGCGACCCGGGCTCCAGTGGCTCCCCGGGTCGGTCATCGGCGACCAGCAAGCGTGGTCGATCTCGGCCAGACGCGGCCCGTCATCCACGCGAGCAGGGCGAACGCTTGCCATGACTCGACGCTACGCCCATCACTGTGACGTCGCAGGGGCCCAGCGACGGATGTTCCTGGCGCAGCTGAAACGACGGACTCTGCTCTACGCTCCCCACTGGCTCTTGGCCCGCCATCACGCGGTGAGTCAGCGCGGATCTGTAGAGAGCAGCGCAAAGATGAGAGTGTCAGTCCATTCGCCCTTGCTCCAGCAGTCCTGCAGGTGATGGGCCTCTTGCCTCATTCCCACTGACGCCGCCAGACGCGCCGATGCCTCATTTCGGGCATCCATCTGCGCAACGAGACGGTGCAGGGCGTACTCATCGAAGGCAAAGCGGATGACCGCGCGAACGGCCTCGCGGGCATACCCGTGGCCACCGTGGCTGGGGTCGAGCACCCATCCGATCTCTGCGACGTGGTGGGGCTGGTCGGTGAACCACACGCTGACGTCGCCAATGCTCTGCTCGCCCTTGTCGATAGTGAGCGACAGCGCACCAGATGGCCCCTCGAGACCGTTCTTCGTCATGCGTTTGGTCAGGTTCTCCTGCGCCTGCTGGGGCGTCCAGGGGTCTTCGAGAAGGAAGCGCGCGACATCGGGGCGAGCGTAAAGGGACGCCATCCATCCCACGTCGTCGGAGCGGTAGCGGCGCAGCGCTAGGCGCTCAGTGCGAAGCGGCCATGAGGGCTGAGTGGGCATAGAGCGATCCTCTCACCGCGGCCCAGGCCGACCCCGTCGTGGAGAACTGGCTGCCCAACTACCATGGCATCGGCCTCACCCACCTCACCGCCGAGCAGCCACGTCAGCGGCTCGACCGGTGGAGCGCCGCGTTGCTCGCCACGCAGAACGTGTGGCTCAAACGAAGGTTTTTGCACCATCGGGTCGACCTCGTGGCTCAACCCACCGTTTTCGCATCGGCATCCCTGATCTCAGTGATCCCGTCCCTGGCTGCTACACCCCGCCTGCGGCCCTCAGGTGAGGGCGGTGAGCAAAGCGGCTGACAACAGCCCCCCGGCGATGACCCAAGCGATGACGCTCACGGTGGTCCGAGTGCCGAAGCTGCGTGCCACCATGACCAGCGACGGGATGCTGAGCGCCGGCAAGGTGATGAGCAGAACCCCCGCAACACCAAGACTCGCGCCAGCGGCACTCAAACCGGCGACGACGGGAATCTCCCCACCGGTGGGGATGACGAGCAGGGCGCCGACCACACCGACGAGGAGCAAGGCCAGAAGGCCAGACCCGTTCCCTAGGTGGGTGAAGTCGGACAGCCACCCGGAGAACAAACCGGTCAGTGCGACGAGGATCAGGTACTCAGGCACAACGATGGCGACATAACGCGTGAGGGCTTTAGCGAAGCGCCACGGCATGTCAGCGACGCCCTGCGGGTCGTGGTCGACGTCGATGAGTTCGTCGGCATCGACCTCGCGTGCTTGACGTTGAGCAATGAAGGCGGCACCCAGGACGACGACGACGCCGACGACGGCGCGGGTGGAGACCACTTGCCAGGACATCGTCAGACCGAGGAAAAGCAGGACAGCGGGGTTGAGTAGCGGGTTAGCGAGCCAGTACGCCATCACCGCACCCGCGGGTGCACCGCGGCGACGCAAACCGATTGCCACCGGCGCGGTACAGCAGGTACACATCATGCTCGGCAGGGCGAGTAGCCCGCCGCTGAGGCCTTGGCCCCATGAGCTGCGGCGGTTCATGGCGTTCAACAGGAGCCGTTTCGGGATGAATGCTTCGAGTGCTGAGGCCACCAAGATCGCGACGAGCGCGGCCTTCCACACGGCTTTGACGTAGGCGCGGGTGAAATCGAGGGCTCCATGCCAGCTTGGCGCGTCACCGGGGTGGCCGGCCTCGCCGAAGATGGCCTTGCCACTCCACGCACCCGATTTCGCGAGGGCGTGAGCTTTGTCGTCATACGGGATCCACTTGGCCCACGCCAGCCCGATCACAACGATTACCAGGGTCAGGCCTACCCCCACGATGGTCACGCTACGACTCGGGCCTTGGCGTCCATCACGGCCCGAGTCGAGATGGGCGTCTGAGGTGGAAAGAGTGCTCACCAGCATGTTTCCTTCGTGTCATCGGGCGTGAGATTCTTGCGGCGCCCTGGCCAAGCGAAACGTGTGAAGCTGCGTAGCGCCATGTCCGTCGCCGTCACAACGGTAGTCCTGCCCCATACGCACGTTCCAGCGCACTGTCCGCGCCGCTTGCCTCGGCGCAGCCTTTGCGGGGCACGGTCGTCGGGCGACGACGCTGCGCGCCTGAACACGTCACACCCCTCCGGGGCAGCAGCACCTGACGAGCTACGCACACCCATCGCGACGTAGCTCAAACGAACGTTCCTGATACGACGCCGAGCCTTGGGGTAGAAACGATGGGCTGCCTCAGTGTCCTTCAGCCGCCGGCTCGACGAGTTCGACGAGCACGCCGCCGGCATCCTTGGGGTGGATGAAGTTGATGCGGCTGCCGCCGGTGCCGATCTTCGGCGCGTCGTAGAGCAACCGCATGCCGCGCTCGCGCAGCGTCGCGCACACGGCGTTGAGATCGCGGACGCGGTAGGCGAGCTGCTGCATGCCGGGGCCGGAGCGGTCGAGGAACTTCGCGATGCTCGACTCCGGCGACAGCGGCGCGAGCAGCTGGATGTGGCTGTGCGGGGCATCGGCCGGGCCGACCGTCATCATCGCCTCACGCACGCCCTGCTCGTCGTTCGTCTCGGTGTGCGCGCACGTCATGCCGTACGTCGACTCGTAGAAACGGATGGCGGTATCGAGGTCGGGCACGGCGATGCCGACGTGGTCGATGGCCTCGAACAAGTGCGTGATTTCGCCGGTCATGACCTCACTCTATGGTTTGCTTGGACGAGGAAGCCGGGTTAACGACGATTAACTCGGGCGATCGACACGAACCGGCGGCCGTGCGGCACCGTGACCCACGCCCGCCCGCTCACTGGAGGAACCATGACCGACACCACCGCCGTCATCGTCGCCGGAGCGCGCACCCCGATGGGTCGCCTGCTCGGCTCGCTCAAGGGCTTCTCAGGTGCCGACCTCGGTGGCCTCGCCATCAAGGGTGCGCTCGAGAAGGCCGGCGTCAAGGGCGACCAGGTCGACTACGTCATCATGGGCCAGGTGCTGACGGCCGGCGCCGGCCAGATCCCCGCGCGCCAGGCCGCCGTCAAGGGCGGCATCCCGATGGACGTGCCGGCGCTGACGATCAACAAGGTCTGCCTGTCCGGGCTCGACGCCGTGGCGCTCGCGGCCCAGCTGATCCGCGCGGGCGAGTTCGACGTCGTCGTCGCGGGCGGCCAGGAGTCGATGACGAACGCGCCGCACCTGCTCGAGAAGTCGCGCGAGGGCTACAAGATCGGCGACGTGACGATGCGCGACCACATGGCCTTCGACGGACTGTGGGACGCGTTCACCGACCAGGCGATGGGCAACCTCACCGAGCAGGCCAACGCCGGCGACGTCGAGTTCAGCCGCGAAGAGCAGGACGCCTTCTCGGCCGCCTCTCACCAGAAGGCCGCCGCGGCCTGGGAGAAGGGCCTCTTCGACGACGAGGTCATCCCCGTCGAGATCCCGCAGCGCAAGGGCGAGCCAGTCGTGTTCAAGAACGACGAGGGTATCCGCGCCGACACGACGACCGAGTCGCTCGGCAAGCTGCGCCCCGCCTTCAGCAAGGACGGCACGATCACGGCAGGCTCCGCCTCCCAGATCAGCGACGGTGCCGCGGCGCTCGTCGTCATGAGCAAGACGAAGGCCCAGGAGCTGGGCCTGACCTGGATCGCCGAGGTCGGCGCGCACGGCGTCGTCGCCGGCCCCGACTCGACGCTGCAGAGCCAGCCGGCGCGCGCAATCGCGAAGGCCTGCGAGAAGGAGGGCCTCACGCCGGCCGACCTCGACGTCGTCGAGATCAACGAGGCGTTCGCCGCCGTCGGCCTGGCCTCGACGAAGGAACTCGGCCTCGACGCGGAGAAGGTCAACCCCAACGGCGGCGCCATCGCGATTGGCCACCCGATCGGCATGTCGGGCGCGCGTCTCGTGCTGACCCTCGCCCACGAACTCAAACGCCGCGGTGGTGGCGTCGGTGCTGCCGCACTGTGCGGCGGTGGCGGCCAGGGTGACGCGCTCATCGTGCGCGTCGACGCCTGAGCGCTGACCAGGACACGGCCCGAGCATGCCGCGTGAGATCGTCGTCGACCCACTCGTCACGCGGATGCGTGGCGGTGACCGGCGCGCCCTCGCGCGGTTGCTCACAGCCATCGAGAACGACCACCCGGCGCTGCCGGAACTGGGTGCAGCCATCGCCCAGTTCACGGGCCACGCCCAGATCATCGGTCTGACGGGGCCGCCCGGCGTCGGCAAGTCGACGTCGACGGACGCACTCGTCGCGGCCTATCGCGCGCAGGGCCTCAGCGTCGCGGTGCTCGCGGTCGACCCCTCGTCGCCGTTCTCCGGTGGCGCGCTGCTCGGCGACCGCATCCGCATGGTCGGTCACTCGGGTGATTCCGGGGTGTTCGTCCGCTCGATGGCGACCCGCGGCCACCTCGGCGGGCTGTCGGCGGCGGCGCCCGCTGCACTGCGGCTGCTCGACGCTGCCGGCTTCGACATCGTGCTCGTCGAGACGGTGGGCGTCGGCCAGTCGGAGGTGCACATCGCCTCGCTCGCCGACACGACGATCGTCCTGCTCGCGCCCGGGGCCGGAGATTCCATCCAGGCCGCGAAGGCCGGGGTCCTCGAGATCGCTGACGTCTTCGTCGTCAACAAGGCCGATCACGACGGCGCGGCGGCGACCGTGCGCGACCTGCGCGCCATGATCTCGCTCGGCCAGACGGGGGAGCCGGGGCAGTGGCGCCCACCGATCGTCACGACGGTCGCAGAACGCGGCGAAGGGGCGACGGACGTCATCGACGCCATCGCGACCCACCGAGCGTGGCTGAGCGAGCACGATGAGCTGAGCCTGCGTCGCCGACGTCGGGCTGCGGGCGAGATCGAAGAGCTCGCGTTGCGGCGACTGCGTGAGCGCTGGGAACGCCCCAACGCCGAGGTGAAGCTCGAGGATCTCGCTGAGGCTGTCGCTCGAGGGGTTCTGGACCCCTACGCCGCGGCGCAGGCCGTCGCGGGTTGAGGGTGAGGGGCTCGATGCGCGTCCCGAAACCGCGCGAGAGCCCATGGCGGCGAGGCGTCGCAAGAGCGAGTTCGGACGTGCGTCGACGGCCGGTATCAGCTCTGATTCCGCCGAATATCGGGGTTGTCGGCGCCGGTGCCTACACTCGGAGCATGAAGCCTCCCACGCCCGTCATCATGCTCATCGCGGCCGCTGAGCACGCCGAAGAGATGCGGGAAGAATTCGCCCACCGCTACGCTGCCGACTACGACCTGCAACTCGCCACGACGCTCAGCGAATCGATGACGATGGCGCAGGGCCTCAACGCGCGCGGCCTCCCGGTCGCGATGTTCGCCGCGACGACGCAGGTGGGCGACGCGACGGGCCTCGTCACGCTGCAGTGCCTGCATGCCGTCATGCCGGCGGCCAAGCGGGTCATGGTGCGCCTGCGCAGCGAACCGTGGGCGGTCGAGGAGCAGCGCGTCGCGCAGATCAGCGGCCAGATCGAGGCCGCGCTCCTGCTGCCGAGCGGCCCGCGCGACGAGGAGTTTCACACCGCCGTCACCGAGCTGCTCTCGGACTGGGGGTGGTCGGCGGGTGGCCCCGAGATCGAGCTCGTCAACATCGTGGCGCCCCCAGGCGACCCCAACGTCGGGGTGCTGCGCGACTTCCTCGATCGCCAGGGCATCCCGACGGGGGTCTGGCCGCCGGAGGCTCCGCACGCAGCCAAGACGCTCGAGATGGCGCGTTCGCAGGGCATCGAGATCGCCTATCCGCTCGTGCGCATCGCCGAGCGCGAGGTTCACGCCAACCCTGACGTCCGTGTGCTCGGGCGCGCCTTCGGCGCCACCGTCGACGAGTTGGGTGAGGGTCACGTCGTCGACCTTGCGATCGTCGGTGCGGGCCCAGCCGGCCTCGCTGCCGCGGTGTACGGCGCGAGCGAGGGGCTGCGCACAGCCGTCATCGAGGCCGACGCCGTGGGCGGGCAGGCCGGCACGAGCGCGATGATCCGCAACTATCTGGGCTTTCCCCGCGGCATCTCGGGCATGCGCCTCGCGCAGCGCGCACGGTTCCAGGCCACTCGGTTCGGCGCGGGCATCTACTCGGCCACCGAGGTCACCGGTTTCACGCCCGGCTATCGCGGCGAACCGCACGTGCTCGAGACCGACGATGGGCCGGTCTGCGCCCGCGCCGTTCTCATCTCGACGGGCGTGGCCTACCGTCGCCTGGGCGTCGAGGAGGTCGAAGGCTTCGTCGGACGCGGCGTGTACTACGGCGCGGCGTCGTCGGCTGCCCGCGAGTGCGAAGGCGGGCACGTCCTCGTCGTCGGCGGCGGCAACTCGGCGGGCCAGGCCGCCATCCACCTCTCACGCTTCGCGCGCTCCGTCAGCATCGTCGTGCGTCGCGACGGGCTCGCGGAGACGATGTCGGATTACCTCATCCGCGAGATCGAGGCGAACCCGCGAATCGTCGTCAAGACGAATGCGGAGATCGTCGGGGCGAGCGGCACCGATCGGCTGCAGCACGTGACGATCCGCTTCAACGAGGAGGACCAGGAGCTGACGGTTCCCGCCTGCGGGCTGTTCCTCCTGCTCGGCGCGCACCCGTGCGTCGACTGGCTCGACGGCACCGTGGCGCGTGACGCCAAGGGTTTCGTGCTCACCGGTCGTGACGTGCCGCAGGAGTTCTGGCGTGACGGGCTGCCCCCGGAAGCGCTCGCGACGAGCGTGCCTGGCGTGTTCGCCGCAGGCGACATCCGCGCTGGGTCGATGAAGCGCGTCGCCGCGGCGTCGGGTGAGGGCGCGGGGGCCGTGACGCTCGTTCACCACTGGCTCGAGGCCGTCGTGACGGGGACCTGCGACCCGGACGCCTGCGCGAGCTGATCCTGCCGGGCCCAAGACGCGACGCTCGTCGCACGCCGCGCGGGGTGGCCGACGTGCGAACCTGACTGCATCGTTCCCATCACCTTCGAGGAGATCATCATGCTCGTCGCTTTCTCCGTCGCACCGTCGACGACGGACGACCCGGACGGTTCCGTCAGCGAGGCGGTGGCCGCAGCCATCCGCGTCGTGCGTCAGTCGGGCATCCCGAACCGCACCGACTCGATGTTCACGACCCTCGAGGGGGAGTGGGACGAGTGCATGGACGTCATCAAGCGCGCCTGCGAGGCCGTCCAAGTCGCGTCCCCGCGCGTCTCGCTCGTGCTGAAGGCCGACATCCGCCCGGGCTACACCGGCCAGCTCGACGCGAAGGTCGAGCGCGTCGAAGCCCGGCTCGCCGAGTCGAACTGACGCCCGGGCCTCGCCGGGCGCGGATAATGACCACGAGAGAGGACGTCGACATGACCATCGACGAGCGCTACGAGATCCGTGGCCTGACAAGCGATGACGCCGACGAGCTCGCCCAGCTCCACGTCACGATCTGGCGCGACACCTACACCGGGCTCATCCCGCAGGAGAAGCTCGACGGGCTCGATCCCGTCGACGGTGCGAAGCGCTGGCGCGCGTGGTTGACCTCCGCCGAGGCGCCTCGGGTCGTCGGGGCATTCGACCGCTCGAGCGGTGCGCTCGTCGGGTGGATCTGCATCGGCAAGGCCCGCGACGACGACGCGCCCGCGGACGTCGAACTGCAGGTGCTCAATCTCGACACGGCGCACCATGGCACGGGCCTCGCGCACGAACTCATGACACGCGAACTCGGCGACCAAGAGGCCTACCTCTGGGTCGTCGATGGCAACGAGCGTGCGCAGGCGTTCTACCGCAAGCACGGGTTCGAACTCGACGGCGTCGGCAAGGACGACACCTCGGGTTCGTACGACCTGCGGATGGTGCGCTCGCGGGGCTGACGGCCCGGGCGCGAGGACCCGCCGCGGAGTGACGGTCCGACCCGAGGGACGCGCCTCGCCACGTGCGGCCAGGTGTTCGCTGTGCGCGATCATGCGTCGCCCGCCCCGGCGCGCCCTGCAACAATGAGGGCATGTCGAATCAGCCGTTGAACGCCGCGTCGCTGCGCGGTGCCGTTGACCTGTCCTCGCTCAAGAAGCCGCAGGGTGGCGCTCCTGCCGGGCGCCCCGCATCGGCCGCTGGCGCACCGACCGGCAACGCCGGCGCTGCGGCGCCGGCAAACGCGCCGAGCGCTGCGAATCCCGGGCAGGCCCCCATGCCGCAGGGCGCCGACGACGCCGTCATCGCCGAGACGTTCCGTCACGACGGTCTTGTCGTCGACGTGACAGCCGAGAACTTCCAGGGCCTCGTGCAGCAGTCGGTGCAGCACCCCGTCATCATCGCGATCTGGGCGGGTTCGCAACCGGCGTCCCTGGCGCCCGTCGCTTCGCTCGCGCGCGCGGTGCGCGCGCAAGAAGGGCGCGTCCTCATGGGCGTCGCCGACCTCGACACCGCGCCCGAGATCGGTCAGGTCTTCGCTCAGCTTTCGCAGCAGGCCGCGCAGCAGGGCCAGCCGGGGCAGATTCTCGCGGCGGCCTTCGTCCAGGGCCAGCCGATCCCGATTCCGCCTGTCGTCGAAGACGCGCAGACGCGCGAGCTCGTCGACCAGATCGTCCAGATCGCTGTGCAGAACGGTCTTGCGGGCCGCGTGGCGAACTACGACCCGAACGCAACGGGCCAGGCCGGCGCTGAGGGCGGCGAGCAGGCCGAGCCCGAGCTGCCGCCGCTGCACCAGCTCGCGTACGAGTCGATCGACAAGGGCGACTACGACGGCGCCATCGCCGCGTTCGAGCAGGCACTGACGGAGAACCCGAAGGACGAGGAGGCGCGTCTCGCCCTCGGCCAGGTCAAGCTCATGCAGCGCACGCAAGGCGTCGACCTCCAGGCTGCACGTGACGCCGCCGCGAAGAACCCGGCCGACGTCACCGCGCAGACGCAGGTCGCCGACCTCGATGTCCTCGGTGGCCACGTCGAAGACGCGTTCGCGCGTCTCGTCGACGTCGTCAAGGCGACCTCCGGCGACGAGCGCAACGCCGCGCGCGAGCACCTCATCGGGCTGTTCGACGTCGTCGGCGCCACCGACCCGCGCGTCAAGAAGGCACGCACGGCGCTGATGTCGGCGCTGTACTGACAGCCCCGACGGGCCGGGCGACGTCTGGCAACGACGCACTGACCCCTTGCGTGCAAGTGCCCCGGGTGCACTTGCACGCAGGCACGTAGCCGCCCTGCTGTCGGCGGTGGGTGACGGACACGAAGGGCTCGCTCCACCCGGAGCGAGCCCTTCGTTCGTGTTGTGACGGAAGCGAGCCTCAGTTGCCCAGGGCTGCCGCGACGACGTCCTTCGCCTCAGCCTGCACCTGTGCAAGGTGTTCGGGGCCCTGGAACGACTCGGCGTAGATCTTGTAGACGTCCTCGGTCCCCGACGGGCGCGCGGCGAACCAGGCCGAATCAGTGACGACCTTGAGGCCGCCGATTTTCGCGCCGTTGCCGGGCGCCTCCGTGAGCTTTGCGATGATGGGCTCGCCGGCCAGCGTGTCCGCCGTGACGGCCTCGGGCGTCAGTGCACCGAGCTTGGCCTTCTCCTCGCGCGTGGCGGGGGCGTCGACGCGCGCGTACGCGGGTTCGCCGTGCTTCGCCGTCAGCTCGCCATAGAGCTGCGACGGCGACTTGCCCGTCGTCGCCTTGATCTCCGAGGCGAGCAGCGCGAGCAGGATGCCGTCCTTGTCCGTCGTCCAGACGGAGCCGTCGAAGCGGCAGAACGACGCGCCCGCCGACTCCTCACCGCCGAACGGGCCCGAACCGTCGAGCAGGCCCGGCACGAACCACTTGAACCCGACGGGCACCTCGACGAGCGTGCGGCCGAGGTCATCGGCGACGCGGTCGATCATCGAACTGCTGACGAGCGTCTTGCCGATGAACCCGTCCTGGCGCCACTGCGGGCGCGCGCCACCGTAGAGGTACTGGATCGCGACCGACAGGAAGTGGTTGGGGTTCATGAGCCCCGCGTCGGGCGTGACGATGCCGTGACGGTCCGAATCAGCGTCGTTGCCCGTCGCGATGTCGTACTTGTCGCGCTCGCCGATGAGCGACGCCATCGCGTTGGGGGAGGAGCAGTCCATGCGGATCTTCTCGTCCCAGTCGAGCGTCATGAAGCGCCACGTCGGGTCGACGAGCGGGTTGACGACGGTGAGGTCGAGCGCGTGACGCTCCGCGATCTCACCCCAGTACGCGACGGCCGCGCCGCCGAGCGGGTCGGCGCCGATGCGCACGCCAGCGCGCTTGATCGCGTCGAGATCGACGACGTTCGGCAGGTCGTCGACGTACGTGCCGAGGAAGTCGTAGCGCTGGACCTTGCCCATCGCCTGCGTCAGCGGCACGCGCTTGACACGCTTGAGCCCGTCACGGATGTGCTCGTTCGCCGCGGCCGCGATGACCTTCGTCGCGTCCGAGTCGGCCGGGCCACCGTGCGGCGGGTTGTACTTGAACCCGCCGTCGGCGGGCGGGTTGTGCGAGGGCGTGACGACGATGCCGTCGGCGAGACCCGAGCCGTTCGTCAGATCCTTGCCCTTGTTCGCGCACAGGATGGCGTGGCTGACGGCGGGCGTCGGCGTGTAACCGTCACGCTCGTCGATGAGGACGGTGACGTCATTGGCGACGAGCACCTCGATGGCGCTCGCCCATGCGGGCTCGGACAAGGCGTGGGTGTCGCGGCCGAGGAACAACGGCCCGTCGAAGCCCTGCGAGCGGCGGTAGTCGACGATCGCCTGCGTCGTGGCGAGGATGTGCGCCTCGTTGAACGCGGTCTTGAGGCTCGAACCGCGGTGCCCCGACGTGCCGAACGCCACCTGCTGGTCGACGTTCTCAGGGTCGGGCGTCAGCGTGTAGTACGCCGTGACGAGGTGGGGGACGTCGATCAGGTCACGAGGTTCGGCCAACTGGCCCGCGCGGTTGCTCATGCCTTCATCCTGCCCTCTTTGAGCGGCGACGTAAACGCCCGAACCGATGCCTCGAGCGAGGCGGGGCGGACGTGACGAGGCCGGCCGCACCCCTGGCGGGTACGGCCGGCCTCATGCGCTCGATCGAGCGGGTCGTCAGTCGCGCTGACGCGTCTGGTCGGCGGCGTCGCGAGCCTCGTCGTCGGCGCCCCAGCGGCCACCCTCGACGTCCTCGTCAAGGCCGCCACCGGGCGTGCCGGTGATGTCCTTGAGGTGCTCGACGGGCTCGTCACCCGTCTCGTCCTCGCCGGCCGGCGTGAAGGCACGCTCGTGCGCCTTCGACTCGGTCTGCTCGACGTCGAAACCACCCTCGTCCGCGTGGTCGACGGGGTGCGTCGCCGGGACGCCGGTGCGCGAGCGCGCCTGCTGGTCGCCGGCCGCTTCCTGAGCGCCTTCGGCCTGCGCGCCGCCTCGCGAACCGTCGAGCGGCTGATCGAGTGCGCCCGGGTTGCCTGCGGCGTCCTCGAGCGGCGCGCCCGCGATGAGGGCCTCGGACGGCTGCTTGTCGGACGAACTCGTCGCTGCGTTCTGGTCGCTCATCGTGTTCTCCTGTCGTGCCGTTGCGGTGGACGATGAATCGGCGCCACCGGCCTGCTCGGTAGCGGTGTGCGCAGCCACCTGCGTCATGTCGGGGCGCGTCGCCGGCTCGAACCACACGACACCGAGCGGCGGCATCGTGATCTCGGCCGAGTACGGCTGACCGTCCCAGGGGATCTCCTCGGCCTCGACCGAACCCAGGTTACCGACGCCCGAGCCGCCGTACGCCTCGGCGTCGGTGTTGACGATCTCGTTCCACGTACCAAGGTGGGGAAGGCCCACGCGGACGCCGTGGTGCGGGTTGCCGGCGAAGTTCGCGGCGATCGCGACGACGGGGCGGTACCCGTCAGCTTCGGCGGGCGCGAATCGCAGCCACGTGTAGGCGTTGCGGCCCGCGTCGTCGGCGTTGATCCACGAGAAGCCCTCCTCCGAGTGGTCGAGAGCCCACAGGGCCGGGCGCTCGCGGTAGGCGCGGTTGAGGTCCTTCATCATCGCGTGCACGCCGTAGTGCGCGGGCTGGTCGAGCAACCACCAATCGAGGCTGCGACCGTCGGCCCACTCGGCCTCCTGCGCGAACTCCGAACCCATGAAGAGCAGCTGCTTGCCGGGGTGGGCCCACATGTACGCGAGGTAGGCGCGCACGTTGGCGAGCTGCTGCCAGCGATCACCGGGCATCTTGCGCAGCAGGCTGCCCTTGCCGTGAACGACCTCGTCGTGGCTGACGGGCAGCACGAACTGCTCGCTGAACGCGTAGACGAGCGCGAACGTCAGGTCGTGGTGATGATGCTGACGGTAGATCGGCTCACGTGCGACGTAGTCGAGCGAGTCGTGCATCCAGCCCATGTTCCACTTGAGCCCGAAGCCCAGGCCGCCGGTGTCCGTCGAGCGGGTGATGCCCGGCCACGACGTCGACTCCTCGGCGATGATGACGGCACCCGGCGTGCGCTTGTACGCCGTCGCGTTCGTCTCCTGCAGCAGCTGCACGGCTTCGAGGTTCTCCTGGCCGCCGAACTTGTTCGGCACCCATTCGCCGTCCTTGCGGGCGTAGTTGAGGTACAGCATCGAGGCGACACCGTCGACGCGCAGACCGTCGGCGTGGAACTCCTCGAGCCAGTACAGCGCGTTGGCGACGAGGAAGTTGCGCACCTGCGGGCGGCCGTAGTCGAAGATGTTCGAACCCCACTCGGGGTGCCAGCCCTTGCGCGGGTCCGGGTGCTCGTAGAGCGCCTGGCCGTCGAAACGGGCGAGCGCCCACTCGTCGGTGGCGAAGTGGCCGGGAACCCAGTCGAGGATGACGCCGATGCCCTCCTGATGGAGGCGGTCGACGAGGAACTTGAAGTCGTCCGGGTCGCCGAAGCGGCTGTTCGGCGCGTAGTAGCTCGTGACGTGATAGCCCCAGCTCGGCGGGTACGGGTGCTCCATCACGGGCATGAACTCGACGTGCGTGAAGCCCAGATCCTTGACGTAGTTGACGAGGTGCTCGGCCATCTCGCGGTAGCTGAGCCCCTGACGCCACGAACCGAGGTGCACCTCGTACGTCGACATCGGGCCGTGGTGCGCGTTCGTCTCGGCGCGCTTCGTCATCCACGCGTCGTCGTTCCACTCGTAGTGCGAGCTCGTCACCTTCGACGCCGTCGCGGGCGCCGTCTCCGCGAGGCGCGCCATCGGGTCGGCCTTCGCGCGACGCACGCCGTCGCTGCACAGGATCTCGAACTTGTACGCGGTGCCCTCGCGCACGTCGGGGACGAAAAGCTCCCACACGCCCGACTCCCCGAGCGTGCGCATGCCGTGGCCGACACCGTCCCAGTGGTTGAAGTCGCCGACGACGCGCACGGCCTTGGCATTGGGCGCCCAGACGGCGAACGCGGTGCCCGTGACGTCACCCTTGATGCTCGGGTAGGTGCGCACGTGGGCGCCGAGGACGTTCCACAGCTCCTCGTGGCGCCCCTCACCGATGAGGTGGAGGTCGATCTCGCCGAGGGTCGGCATGAAGCGGTACGGGTCGTCGCCGCGGTGCTCGCTGCGGTCGTCATACGTCGTGATGACGCGGTAGTCGGGCATGTACTCACCCGCAATCGCGCCGGCCCAGATGCCGTCGTGCTCGTGCGTGAGCTCGAGCACAGTCTCGCCCATGTCGATGACGACGCCACGCGCCATCGGGCGCACGACGCGGAACGTGATGACGCCGTTCTCGACATGCGCGCCGAGCACACGGTGCGGGTCACGGTGCTCACCGGCGACGACGGCGTCGAGTTCGCTCACCTCGACGCGCGACGGCGCGACGGCGGGCGAGGCGGCGCCGAGGGCGCTCGCGTCGGTGGTAGAAGCGTTGCTCGTCTCACCGGCGGCGCTCAGGCCACCGCCAGAACCCGCGTCGCTCGCGGCCGCCTCGGGCTTGTCTCCCGCAGCCGCGACGGTCGTATCACCCGTCGCGGGTGCGCCCTGCGGCGCGACGAGCGGAGCGGCGCCGGAAGCGTCGGCATCCTGCGTCGAGACGAGGGGAGCGCCGTTCGTGTCGGACGGGCTCATCGAGGCAGGAGTGGGCGTCGTGCTGTCGTCGGAGGTCATGGTGCTCCTTTCCGCGGCGCCGGTGGGCGCGGCGTCGTCCTCGTCGGCGGGCGTCATCGTGGGCGCCTCGCCGTGGGTCGCGGACGAGTCGGTGGAGGTGGTGAGGATGCGGCCGACGGCGTCGGCGGGGATGCTCAACCAGTCGGGGCGGTTGCGGGCCTCGTACGAGCACTCGTAGAGCGCTTTGTCGAGCACGAACAGGTCGAGCAGGTCGCGGTCGACGGCGCCGAGTTCGCTCTCGTAACCGGCGAGGAAGGCGTCCTGAGCGGCGCTGACCCACGCGCGGCGGTCGCCGTCGGCGCCGGCGATCTCGTTCTCGATCGTGCCACCGGCGTAGTCGAACGAACGCAGCATGCCCGCGACGTCGCGCACGGCGACGTCTGGTGCCGAGCGCTCCTCGAGCGGACGCAGTGGCTCGCCCTCGAAGTCGAGCAGGACCCACCCACGCCCGCGTACGTCGAGCACCTGGCCGAGGTGGTAGTCGCCGTGGATGCGCTGGAAGCGCGGCCACTGCGCGCTGCGCCCGGCGTCGATGCGGTGGGCGATCTGCGTGGCGCGCTCCGCGAGCTGCGGCGCGTCGTTGAGGGCCGCTGCCGCTCGCTCGTGCATCTCGTCGACGAGGGCATCGACACGGTCGGTGTCGGCCTCGACGCTCGGCAGCACCTCGGCGAGGGTGCGGTGCACCTGCGCCGTCGTACGACCGAGTTCGCGGGCGCCGTCGGTGAAGTCACGGTTCTCGCGAGCCGCGTCGAGGGCCTCACGCCAGGCGTCCCGCACGTCGGGCAGGAACTCCTGCGCGAACGCGAGGTCCGCGACGAGCTGCTCGCGAGAGTGACGCCCCTCCGTGTACGAACCACTGAGAGATGCCAGCAGCGCCGGCACGTGCGTGTTGCCCGCGCTCGTCAGGGCCCCCGTCACCTCGATGTCGGGGTTGGCGCCGACGTTGAGCACACGGAACAGCTTGGCGATGAGCTGCTCGCCGTCGTCGAGGGTGTAGATGATCGACGTGTTCGACTGCTCGCCACGCAGCACCGTGGCGCTGCGCATCGCGGCGAGATCGGCGCTCTGCGGACCGGGCCGGCCTGCGACGCTCATCTCGACGACACCGTCGCTGCGCTCGGCCTGCGTTCCGCCCGACGCCATCGTCGCGAGCAGGACGGCGGCGAACACCGGGTCGTGCGGGCCGTCGTAGACGTAGCGCGTGCCGAGCGCGGAGTGCTCGATCGTGCCGATGAAGGCGTGCTCCAGCTCCGGCGCGCGCTCACCACGGTAGGTGACGGGCACCTGGTAGGTGGTCTCGTGCTCGGCGTCGAGATCGCGCAGGAACAACACCTCGAGGCCGACCTCACCTGCCGGGTCCTCGAAGCGGAAGGCACTCACCTTGCGCAGGTGCGGCTCACGGCCCTTGGCCTGGAACCAGCGCTGCGTCGCCACCCACGGCGTGAGCAGTTCGAGCTTGCCGGGTGACAACGTGGCGCCGGAGTGGATCTCGGCGACCATCAGAGGTCCTTTCCCTCAGCGTCCGAGGTGGTGTCGTCCTTGAACTCGTCGAGCACCTCGGAGGCGTTGGCCTCCGGGGTACCGGTCGCGGCGGGCAGCGCGTCGTCGGCGCTGACGTCGGACTCGATCGCCAGCCAGTAGAAGCCGCGCGAACCGAGCATGACGGTGACCGTGCCGTCCTCACCGATCTGACCGAAGCCCTGACCGCCGAAGATGTCGGTGAGCTTCGCGCCGGCGAACTTGGCAGCGACCTGCACCCGGGCGCCCTGCGGGCGCGAGCTCAGGTTGTTGATGCACAGCAGGTGCTTCGTCGTCGTGTTCTCGGCCTTCGCGTCCTCGTCCGACATCGAGCGCGTGAACGCGAGGACGGCGTCGTTGTCGGCCGGGGCGACGACGAAGTCGCCCATGCCGAACGCGGGGTAGCGCGAACGCACCGAGAGCATGCCGCGCGTCCAGTGCAGCAACGACGCGCTCGAGGCCATCTGCGCCTCGACGTTGACGTTGTTGTGGTGGTACACGAGGCTCTGGATGACCGGCAGGTACAACTTGCCCGGGTCGGCCGTCGAAAAACCGGCGTTGCGATCCGGCGTCCACTGCATCGGCGTGCGCACAGCGTCACGGTCGTCGAGCCAGATGTTGTCGCCCATGCCGATCTCGTCGCCGTAGTACAGGCACGGCGAGCCGGGCAGCGACAGCAGCAGGGCGTTGATCAGCTCGATCTCGGCGCGACTGTTGTCGAGCAGCGGCGCGAGGCGACGACGGATACCGACGTTGGCGCGCATGCGCGGATCGGGGGAGTACCAGCCGTACATCGCGGCGCGCTCCTCCGGCGTCACCATCTCGAGCGTCAGCTCGTCGTGGTTGCGCAGGAAGGTGCCCCACTGGGTGCCCTTGGGGATCGGGGGCGTTTCGGCGAGCACGTCGATGATGGGCGTCGCCTTCTCCTCGCGCAGCGAGTAGTAGATGCGCGGCATGACGGGGAAGTGGAAGCACATGTGGCATTCCGGTTCTTCCTCGGTGCCGAAGTAGTCGACGACCTCGTGCGGCATCTGGTTGGCCTCGGCGAGCAGGACGCGGCCGGGGTACTCCTCGTCGACCATCCGGCGCAGTTCGACGAGGAACTCGTGCGTCTTCGGGTGGTTCTCGCCGTTGTGCCCCTCCTCCTCGAACAGGTACGGCACGGCGTCGAGGCGGAAGCCGTCGATGCCCATGTCCATCCAGTACCGGACGATGTCGAACATCTCCTCCTGCACGGCCGGGTTCTCGAAGTTGAGGTCCGGCTGGTGGGAGAAGAAGCGGTGCCAGAAGAACTGACGACGCACCGGGTCGAAGGTCCAGTTCGACTCCTCGGTGTCGACGAAGATGATGCGCGCGTCCTCGTACTTCTCGTCCGTGTCGGACCAGACGTAGTAGTCGCCGTACGGGCCTTCCGGGTCCTCTCGGCTCGCCTGGAACCACGCGTGCTGGTCGCTCGTGTGGTTCATGACGAAGTCGGTGATGACGCGGATGCCGCGCGCATGCGCCTGCGCGACGAGCTCCTGGAACTCGGGCAGCGTGCCGAAATCGGGCAGCACCTGCTTGTAGTCGGCGATGTCGTATCCACCGTCGCGCAGCGGCGAGGCGTAGAACGGCGGCAGCCACAGGCAGTCGACGCCGAGCCACTGCAGGTAGTCGAGTCGGGCCATGAGGCCCGAGAAGTCGCCGGATCCGTTGCCCGTCGAGTCGCTGAAACCGCGCACGAGGACTTCGTAGAACACGGCCTTACGGAACCACTGCGGGTCGTGCTTCAGACCCGGCTGGTGCAGACCAAGACCTTGCATGCTCAGAACTTCCTCACGTGGATGATGTGGACGTTTTCGGCGTCCGGCCCGAGCCGGACGAAGTTGTGCTCGCCCCAGTGCCAGGTGGCGTCGCTCAGCAGGTCGTGCGCGACGAACCCTTCGTCCCCACGTAGTCCGAGCGCGCCCATGTCGAGGTGCACCCAGGTCTCGCGCGTCGCGTGCGGGTCTGTGTTGGCGATGACGATGATCGTGTCCTGGCCGCCGTTGGCGCCGTCTCCGATGTCGCGGCTCTTGGAGAAGACGATGAAGTTCTCGTCGTCGACGCCGTGCCATCGCAGGTTGCGCAGGTGCTCGAGCGCCGGGTGGGCGCGGCGGATCTCGTTGAGCCGGCGCAGGTACCAGTCGATCGACTGGCCCTCCTTGGGCCCGCCGGGGGCGTAGTCGGCCCAGCGACGGTCCTTGAACTGGTACTTCTCGTTGTCGTTCTGCTCCTGGGCGCCGGGGCGCGCCACCGACTCCATGAGCTCGTACCCGGCGTAGATGCCGTAGGTCGGCACGAGCGTGGCAGCCAGCGCCGCGCGCAGCTTCCAGGCCGCCGGGCCGCCGTACTGCATGTACGGCGTGAGGATGTCGTGCGTCGTCGGCCAGAAGCTCGGACGCATGTAACTCGCCGTGTCGCCGATGAGTTCGTCGAGGTACTCGCGGATCTCCCACGGCTGGTGGCGCCAGGCGTAGTACGTGTAGCTCTGCTGGAAGCCGATGCGGCCGAGGTTGTGCATCATCGCGGGCTTCGTGAAGGCCTCCGCGAGCCAGATCACCTCGGGGTGGTCCTTCGCGACGTCGGCGATCAGCCACTGCCAGAACTCGACGGGCTTCGTGTGCGGGTTGTCGACGCGGAAGATCGTGATGCCGTGGTCGATCCACACCTGGATGACGCGACGCACCTCGGCGTAGATGCCGGCCGGGTCGTTGTCGAAGTTGAGCGGATAGATGTCCTGGTACTTCTTCGGGGGGTTCTCCGCGTAGGCGATCGTGCCGTCGCTGCGCGTGGTGAACCACTCCGGGTGCGAGGTGACCCAGGGGTGGTCGGGCGCGCACTGCAGCGCGATGTCGAGCGCCACCTCGAGGCCCAGTTCGTTCGCGCGGGCGACGAACGCGTCGAGGTCGTCGAAGTCACCGAGCGACGGCTCGATGGCGTCGTGACCGCCGTCCTTCGACCCGATGGCGTACGGCGAACCAGGATCCTCCGGGCCAGCCGTCAACGTGTTGTTCGGGCCCTTGCGGTTGACCTCGCCGATCGGGTGGATCGGGGTGAGGTAGACGACGTCGAAACCCATGTCGGCGACGGCGGGCAGACGCTCGGCGGCGGTGCGCAGCGTGCCCGAGACCCACTTCTGCGTCTCCTCGTCGAAGTGAGCACCCTCGGAGCGGGGGAAGAACTCGTACCACGCGCCCGTCAGCGCCAGCTTGCGCTCGACGAGCCAGGGGTAGTCGCGGCTGGGGGAGACGAAGTCGCGCAGCGGCAGCCGCTCGAGCACGTCCTTGACCTCGGTAGACGTGCCGGCCGCGAGACGCTCGTCGTCGCTGCGCGAGGTGTCGCGCAGGGTCGTGACGGCGTCGCGCAGGACGCGCTCGTCAGCATCGTCGTAGGTGTTGGTCGCACACGCGCGCTCGAGCACACGGGCGCCCTCTTCGAACATGACCTCGACGTCGACACCCGCGGCGACCTTGATCGTCGCGTCGTGATCCCACGTCCTGTACGGGTCGCTCCAGCCCTCGACACGGAAGTGCCAGACGCCCTCGTGGTCGGCTTCGGCCTCGCCCGTCCACAGGTCGAGCCCCGGGTTCACGCACGTCATCGGGACGATCCGCTCGACGCCGTGCGGCGACGTCATGACGAGGGAGGCGTTGACGGCGTCGTGACCCTCGCGGAACACGGTGGCGCGCACCGTGAACGGCTCGTCGACGACCGACTTCGTCGGCAGGTTGCCGCAGTCGACGATCGGCATGACGTCGGTGACGGGGATGCGGCCGATGCCGCGCGGTGCATCATCCGCGCGCGCGACGGTGGGTGCGTGCGCGTCCGGTTCGGGACGCTTCTCCTCGGTGTCGGGCGTGTAGCGGCCGGTCTCGGGCGAGGAACTCGCCGGGGTGGACGCGGCGGGTGCGCCCAGGTCGTCGTCACTGGCCGACGTGGCAGTGAGATCTGACGTCAGGGGCTCGGAGTCGGGGAACGGGGGCATCTCACCTGGCTGAGAAACTGTCACGTCCGTCACGCTACCCAATGCCACCGACAACCGCCTCCCGGCGGCGATTTCGTGGACAGTGACACGCGCGGCGAGGTGACGGCGACTGCGTCGCAGGGCTGGTACTCATCGGCGGGACTACGATGTTCGGGTGTTTCTGCCGTTGACCGTCGCGCTGCTCGTGACGACGTGCGTCCTCGCCCTGCTGGCCCTCGTCGCCACCGTCCGCGGACGCCCGATCGACAACCCGATGTTCTACCTGACGATCGCCATCGAGGTTCTTCTCGTCATCCAGTTGATCGTCGGCATCGCGACGTCGGGTTCGGCGGATCCGCACATGAACGTCGGCGTCTTCATCGCCTATCTCGTCGGTCTGATCTTCGTGCTGCCCGTCGCCGGGTTCTGGGCCATCGCCGAACGCGAATCGCGCTGGGGTACAGCGGTGCTCCTCGTCGGCGCCGTCGGCCTCGCCGTCATGATCGGCCGCCTCGTGCAACTGTGGAACGGACACGCCTGATGCCTGAAGCCCCTCGCAAGACCACGAACGCACTTCCTGACGGCGCGTCACCCGTCACCCCCGGCGCGGCGTATTCGACGCCGCCGACGCCCGACGAGTCGGGTTCGCGCGGGCGCGTCAACACCGGGCCGGGGCGCATGCTCGTCGCCGTCTACGGGTTGTTCGCGCTCGCCGCGACGGGGCGCTCGATCATGCAGATCGCGCAGTCGTTCGACAAGGCGCCCGTGCCGTACCTGCTGTCGGCGCTTGCCGCCGTCATCTACATCGTCGCGACGGTGGCGCTCGCGCGCGGCAACCACCCGTCCGTGCGCCTCGCACGGGCGACGATCACCTTCGAGCTCGCCGGAGTTCTCATCGTCGGATTGTGGAGTGTCCTGCAGCCCAGCGCCTTCCACGACAAGACGGTGTGGTCGCACTTCGGCCAGGGCTACGGCTTCGTCCCCCTCATCCTGCCGATCGTCGGCCTGTGGTGGCTGCGCCGCAACGCCACCCGCTGAACCTGCGCCATCCCGGTCACGCTGCGTCCGCAGCCGCGTTCCGTGACGGACGAGCGCCCGCAGCCGAATCACTTGTTGCTCGTTGCGTCGTGCAGCGGCTGTGGTTGACGTCGTCGTGACGACAGGTAGGGGTTGTGGAGATTCGCGCTTCTTGGAGCGCGTTTCTCCTCGACCCCTTCCGGGAGCTCAGCCGCGCGACGGCGTGAGCACGAGCATCGAGGGGCCATCGGCGGCGAACGTGCCACCGTCGGCTACAAACTGGCCCTCTGGCGGCGGCGGCGGCTGCGCCGAATCCCACACGACGCTCCAGCCGCCCCCGTCCGGTGACGGCGGCAACGTCACCGATGCAGCGTCGAGCGCCCCGTGCAGGACGAGCAGGACCGACTCGTCGTCCGTGTCACCACCGTCGAACAACGCCTGCAGCGTGCGCGTCGAGGGGCACGTCCACTCGGCGTCACTCAGCCCGACCCCGGCCGCGGAGAACCAGCGCACGTCAGGCTCACCCGCCACGGCGCGGGAACCGGGATAGAAATCGGGATGGCGCAGCACGCCGAAGCGGCGCCGTAGGGCGAGCAGGTGCCGCGTCGTCGCGAGCAGATCACGCTGGGCCGGGGAGTGATTCCAGTCGACCCAGCCGATCGGCGAATCCTGGCAATAGGCGTTGTTGTTGCCATGCTGCGTTCGAGCGAACTCGTCGCCTGCGGTCAGCATCGGCACGCCGGCCGACAGCAGCAACGTGCCGAGCATGTTGCGCATCGAGCGCAGTCGTCGGGCTGCGAGATCCGCTGCCACATCGCCCGCACCACCCGAGACGCTCCCGGCAGCGGCGTCTGACGTCGGCTCACCACCCGACTCGTCGACCGCGTCACTCGGCCAACCCTCGACACCGTGATTCCACGACCGGTTGTCACTCGTGCCGTCGCGGTTGTCTTCCCCGTTGGCCTCGTTGTGCTTCGTCTCGTAGGCCGTCAGGTCGGCGAGCGTGAAACCGTCGTGCGCCGTGACGTAGTTGATCGACGCCTGCGGCCGGCGCAGCGGGCCGCCGACCAGGTCCTGCGACCCGGTCAAACGCGTCGCGAGATCCGCCACCCCGCCGCCGGGGTGCTGCCCGCCGCCACCGTCGCCTCGTGATGCCGCCGCAAGGTCGGCGAGCCAGAAGTCACGCACCGTGTTGCGGAACCGGTCGTTCCACTCGGCGAAGCCGGCGGGAAACTGCCCTGTTCGCCACCCGTGGAGGCCGGTGTCCCACGGCTCGGCGATCAGCGTCACCTGCGACAGCACCGGGTCTGCCTGCATCGCCATGAGCAGCGCCGCCCGCGGGTCGAAGTCATCACCGGGCGCCCGCCCGAGCGCGACGGCGAGGTCGAAGCGAAAACCGTCGACGTGATACTCGCTCACCCAGTGCCGCAGGGAATCGAGCACGAGGCGCATGACGGCGGGTTCGCGCACGTCGAGGGTGTTGCCGCAGCCGGTCACGTCGATGTCCTCGCCGTGCTCGCCGAGACGGTAGGCGGTCGCATTGTCGAGCCCGCGCAGTGACAACATCGCGCCCTCGTGGCCGCCCTGCTCGCACGTGTGGTTGTAGACGACGTCGAGGATGACCTCGAGCCCCGCCGCGTGCAGCGACCTCACCATCGACTTGACCTCGTCGACGACCCCCTGCGCATCACTCGCATGGGCATACGCCGCGTGCGGCGCGAAGAAACCGAGCGTGTTGTAACCCCAGTAGTTGCTGAGCCCGAGCTTCACCAGGTGCGGTTCGTCGACGAACGCATGCACCGGCAGCAGTTCGACGCTCGTCACGCCGAGATCGCGCAGGTACGTCGTCATCGACGCGTGCGCGAGCCCCGCGTAGGTGCCGCGCAGTTCTTCGGGGACGTCGGGATGCTGCACCGTCAGACCCTTGACGTGCGCCTCGTAGATGACGCGGTCGGCGTCACGCACCTGGGGGCGGGCGTCGCCGCCCCAGTCGAAATCGTGGCTCACGACGACGCCGCGCGGCACGAACGGCGCGGAATCGCGGTCATCCCGCACCCGGGCGTCGCCCGCGAACGCGTCGTCGACGACGTGCCCAAACACTTCGGGCCGCCACGTCATCTCGGCGCTGACGGCGCCCGCATACGGGTCGAGCAGCAGCTTCGCGGGGTTGTGACGCAGGCCCGCCGCGGGCGCCCACGCTCCGTGCGCGCGGTACCCGTACGTCGTCCCGGGGCCGGCCGCCGGAACGAACGCCGCCCAATGGCCGCCGTCGAGGCGCATCATCGAAACGCGCGACTCGCCCGCCGGGGCATCCTGCGTGCCGAACAGGCACAGTTCGACTGCGCTCGCGTGGGCCGCGACGACGCAGAAGATCGCGCCGTCCCGCTCGAGCGTGACGCCCGGACGAGGGGTGCGGACGAAGACTCGTTGCGGGTCGGCCATGCGAACCAGGATAAGAGTCGGTAGGTTGGCCACATGACTGATCCCACAGCTCTGCCCAACTTCGGCCAGCCCGCTCCGGCGCCCGGCACGGGCGCCGGCGACACCTCCGGCGCGGCCTCCCTCACGGACAAGATCGTCGGCATCCTCGGCGGTTTCGGTTTCAACCCGCAGATCGACTCCGACGGCGACATCATGTACTCCGTCGAGGACCAGAACCTCTTCGTGCGCGTCATGGAGGGTGAGATCGCTCTGATTCGCCTGTTCGGTCAGTGGCAGATCACGGACGACATCACGTCCGACCTGACCAAGCGCCTCAACGCGGCCAACGACGTCACCCTCAGCCTCAACATCGTCAAGGTCGGCATCGCGCGCGACATGGTCGTCGTCTCCGGTGAGCACCTCGTGACGCCGGATCTCGACCTCGAGATGGTGCTGCCGTCGACGACGCAGATGATCCTGCAGGCGACGCAGTTGTGGCACCAGAGCGCCAGCTCCGACGGCCCGCACGCGGCCGAGGGCGGCGTCCCCGCGTTCGCGCAGCCCGGCGAGGGTGACGCGCCCGCCGGCGGGCAGGCCTGAGCCATGGCTGAGCAGGTCGCCTACGGCCAGTGGGTCAAGCTGGATGTGACGGACGGTGTCGCCACCATCCGCATCGATCGACCCAAGATGAACCCGCTCGACGCGGAGATCCAGGATTCGCTCGCGCGTGTCGCGGCCGACCTGCTCGACGACGCCGACGTGCGCGCCGCCATCATCACCGGTGGAGACAAGGTGTTCGCGGCTGGCGCCGACATCAAGGAGATGCAGCAGCTCGACTACGTCGACATGGTCGAACGTGGCACGAAGCTGCAGAACGCGTTCCGCGCGCTCGCCGAGCTGCCGTTCCCGACGGTCGCCGCCATCGAGGGGTACGCCCTCGGCGGCGGCTGCGAACTCGCCATGACGGCGGACTTCCGCATCGCCGCGAACGACGCGACGCTCGGCCAGCCCGAGATTCTGCTCGGCGTCATCCCGGGTGCGGGCGGCACGCAGCGGCTCGCTCGTCTCGTCGGGCCGTCGAAGGCGAAGGACATCGTCTTCTCCGGTCGCTTCGTCAAGGCTGACGAGGCGCTGGAGATCGGTCTCGTCGACGAACTCGTCGAGCCCGGCACGACGTACGAGGCGGCGCTCGCGAAGGTCAAGCCGTTCGTCAACGGCCCGCGTGTCGCCCTGCGCGCCGCGAAGGAGGCCATCAACCGTGGCCTCGACGGCGACCTCGCGACGGGGCTCGCCATCGAGTCGCAGCTGTTCACCGGCCTGTTCGCCACGAAGGACCGCGAGATCGGCATGCGTTCGTTCGTCGAGCAGGGGCCGGGCAAGGCGCAGTTCGAAGGCCGCTGAGCATGATCAAGCAGTGGAAGGTCGAACCCGATTGGCAGGAGCCGTTCCTCGCGGCTCTCGCCGATCGGGGCGCGACCCCCGCGCAGCGTGACGACGCCCTCGGCGACGTCGACGACGCCTGCATCCGCCAGAACAAGACGGCACGCGAGATCTTCGGAGATCCCGTCGCCTACGGAAAGGACTACCCCGTGTCATCGCCCTTGACCGCCCGCGAGGCGGGCCAGGCGCGCACGCGCGCCATCGTGCTGGCCCTGGCCGGGCTCGTCGGCATGTTCTTCGCCCTGCTGGGCTGGACCGGCATGGTGCGCGACGTCGACAAGGTGTGGGGCGCGAACCCCACGATCTGGTTCGTCGTCGGCCTCGTCATCGCGATCGCGGCCGCGATCGTCGACACGCTCCTCGGCCGCAAGGCCGACTTCACACAGGGGGAGACGGGTGCCGCCTCGACTCTCGTCAACCGTCTGCTGCCCTGGATCATCGTCGCGCTGACGTTGATCGGTCTGCTCGTCGTCAAGCTGACGCACGGCTGATTCACTTCCTCACATCCACGATCCGTGCGAGGGCTCGACGCCGACGTTACCGACGGGTAACGTAATCTCGGACGGACAAGCTCCTACGAAAAGGACGGTAGACGCATGAACATCGTCGTCTGTGTCAAGCACGTGCCCGACGCCCAGGGCGAGCGCGGCTTCTCCGAGGACAACACCACCGACCGCGAGAACGTCGACGGCCTCCTGTCGGAGCTCGACGAGTACGCGGTCGAAGAAGCACTCAAGATCGTCGAGTCCGAAGGCGGCGAGGTGACGGCGCTGACCGTCGGCCCCGCCGACGCAGCCGAAGCAGTCAAGAAGGCGCTGCAGATGGGCGCCGACAAGGGCATCCACATCAGCGACGACGCCATCGCCGGCTCCGACGCCCTCGCGACGTCGCTCGTCATCGCCGAGGCCGTCAAGAAGGTCGGCCAGCCCGACATCGTGATGTTCGGTCTCGCCTCGACCGACGGCGGCATGAGTGTCATCCCGGCCATGGTCGCCGAGCGCCTCGGCCTGCCGCAGCTCACGCAGGTCTCGACCCTCGAGGTCTCCGGCGCTCAGGCGACGGGTCGTCGTGACTCCGACGTCGCGTCCGAGACGGTCGTCGCGTCGCTGCCGGCCGTCGTGTCGGTGACCGACCAGATCAACGAGCCGCGCTACCCGTCCTTCAAGGGCATCATGGCGGCCAAGAAGAAGCCGGTCGAGGAGATGAGCCTCGCCGACCTCGGTGTCGACGCCGGCCAGGTCGGTCTCGACGCCGCGGCCACCAAGGTGCTCGACACGACGAAGCGCCCCCCGCGCGAGCAGGGCCAGATCGTCACCGACGAGGGCGACGGCGGCACGAAGCTCGTCGAGTTCCTCTCCGGCGCCAAGCTCATCTGATCGCCACCGACACTTTCTGACTGAGGAGAAACACACCATGGCTGAAGTTCTCGTCCTGGTCGACCACGTCGATGGCCAGGTCCGCAAGGTCACCGCTGAGTTGCTGACGCTCGCGCGCAGCCTCGGCACGCCGTCCGCCGTCTTCGTCGGTTCGAACGTCGACGCCGCACGCCCGCGTCTCGCGCAGTTCGGCGCCGAGAAGGTCTACGTCATCGACTCCGCCGAGGTCGACGGTCACCCGGCCCCGCTCGCCGAGGCGCTCGCCGCCGTCGTCGAGCAGGCCTCGCCGGCCGCCGTTCTGCTGCCCTCGTCGGGCACGAACAACGAGGCCGCGGCGCGCCTCGCCGTCAAGACCAACTCAGGTCTGACGACGGACGCCGTCAACGTCGAGGCCGGCGACGGTGGTGCGCCGGTGACGACGCAGTCCGTGTTCGCCGGTTCCTGGACGCTCAAGGCACAGGCCACGACGCCGATGTCGATCATCACGGTGAAGCCGAACTCGGCGACGCCGCAGGCGTCGCAGTCGCAGGCTGCTCCGGTCGCCGTCACCGTGTCCGTCTCGGACGCGGCGAAGAGCGCCCAGATCACCGACCGCAAGGAGAAGCAGAAGTCGGGTCGTCCCGAGCTCAGCGAGGCGCGCATCGTCGTCTCCGGTGGTCGCGGCACGAACGGTGACTTCTCGCCCGTCGAGGCGTTCGCCGACTCGCTCGGTGCGGCTGTCGGTGCTTCGCGCGCCGCCGTCGACGCTGGCTGGTACCCGCACACCAATCAGGTCGGCCAGACGGGCAAGCAGGTCTCGCCGCAGCTGTACGTCGCCGCCGGCATCTCCGGTGCCATCCAGCACCGCGCCGGTATGCAGACGTCCAAGACGATCGTCGCCGTCAACAAGGACGAGGAGGCGCCGATCTTCGAGCTCGTCGACTTCGGCGTCGTCGGCGACCTGTTCAACGTGCTGCCGCAGGCCACCGAGGCCGTCGCGAAGGCCAACAACTGACCTGACGCACCTCTCGCGCGTCGAAGGCGCCCGGCTTCCCATCAGGGAGGCGGGGCGCCTTCGTCATACCAACCGTTGCCCGCGAGCCGTTTGGTCCGTCCTGGGCCGCCGGTGCGGCATCACCCGGTGGGTTGCTGATCGCTGTTGGGACATGATCCACCCTCGTCGCCGGGGGAGTGCTCGCTGGTCGTCGCTGCACCTTCCAGAACGCGAGGCGCCTGATCGTCGACACGTGCGACACCGGGGGCGTCGAGCGTTGACTCATCCTTGCCGGGGTCTGCCTCGCGCGGCGGGGGTCCGACGATCAGCGAACCGTGCTTCGCTGCCGACCGCGAGAACTGGCTGCCTCATAAAGCGAACTTTGAAAAGTTCTACGAGTATACTCAAGGAAGTCAAGCCTCCCAGAGTTGACATTGTGTAAACTCTGGGAGAGCACCATACAACCGATTGAAATGCAGTCCATCGAGTCCGCGCCGACTGTCGACGCGCTGAAGGGCACCCGAGTAAGACCTGTTTCTCAGTGATCAGCTCGCTTCTGATCCAGACCGAGTCGGATCACTGATTTGGAGCGGTGGGGCTCGCGTCGTGGGGTGGGGTGCCCATGTGGGACTACTGGGGCAGTTCCGAGGGGCTGCCGGTTTCTGGTTGGAAAATACATGTTTCGAGGCTCAGGGTGAAGAGAAGATTGTCTGCTCTCTACTTCCGGCAAACCCACCGATCGTCGGCCGGCTCACGAATGATGTTTTGGACGCCTGCACGCGCCACGTCTCGCGTCGTTTGAATATGTTGAATGTGAGTCAAGACTCACTCCCATCTATCGCTCAGGCAGATGCGCGCAGTCCTCATCTCGTCGAGGGAGCTGCTGGCCTCCTTCTTGCCGCCAAAGCTCTTGAGGTGGGCGGGCGCCGCGTGAGTCACGGTCTGGATATGTTCCGAAATCGTCTTTCTCGACCCGTTTACAGTCACAGTCTCGGGTGGCACGCCGGCTTGGCGGGTTTGCTGAGAACTCTCGATGCGTCGAGCGCGCAGGCGTGGCTCGCCGCCAACCGCGCGCAGCTGGGCCGCCGCTTGGATTTGGGAACGTCCTCCCCTGCGCATACGGCTCGCGGAGTATGGGGGGCTGAGCATGGGCTTGGCGCCCTCGACCTGTCGCTGAGAAGACTGTCGATCGATGTCTGCAAAAGTGTCCTCGGGGAAGCTGTTCTATGACGATTACCAAAGGTCGCTCTGCTTTTTCCCTGTGGTTCGCGGGCGAGACCGTGTCGCAGCTGGGCACGTCTTTGGCGATGCTTGGGTGGACGCTCCTCGCCTACTCCGTGACGCACGACGTCAGGGCCGCGGCGCTGGTGGGTGCATTGCGCACCGCCACTCAGATCGTCACCGTGCTACCGGGCGGGCTGATCTCGGATCGCCTTGACCGTCGCAGCCTGCTCCTCCTCGACGCCGGGGTAGAGGTGCTCCTCTACGGCGTGCTCGCTGCCTTCATCGTCACCGACGTGCTGAGTCTCGGGCTGCTCGCAGCGCTGGCCGTCATCCAAGGCGCGTGCAGTGGGGCACTGGGCTCGGTGCGCCACACCGTTCTGCCTGACCTCGTCGAGGAGGATGAATTAGGAGAGGCCGTCGCGCGCATGCAGACGAGGGACGCGGTGATCGCCACCCTCGGCCCGCCCCTCGGTGGTGTGCTCTACGGCATCGGGCCCGTAGTGCCGTTCGTGTCCAACATGGTGCTCTCGGCAATGGAGTGGGCATTCACGACGCGCTTGCCTCGCCGGCTCGGCACACTTGACCGCGAGCGGCCCACCGAGCCTCTGCGTGCCGCGCTGTTCGCAGGGTTCGGGTGGCTGCGGCGTTCGCGCGCGGCCCAGACGCTCCTGCTACTCGGGCTCATCGGGAACTGCGCGGTCATCTCACTCGCCATCGGGCTCAACCTGCACCTGCAGGCAACGGGTCAGGGCGCCTGGCGTGTGGGTGTGGTGGACGGCGTCGCTGGAATCGGCCTCGTGCTGGGCGGGATGCTCGCCCACCGGGTCATGGGACGCTGGCCGGCTCGTGAACTCATAGCAGGAGCCATGCTCACCATGGCGGTGATCGCCAGCGTTCTCGCCGTCACGCATAGTTTCAGGTGGATGGTGGGTCTCGCACTCTTTCTCTTCATGCCCGTGCCCACCGTCGCTGTGGCGGCGCAGCCCTACCTGCTCGGCCTCATTCCGGACGAGCTGCGGGGACGCGTGCTGATGGCCGCGGGCCTCGCTTCTCTCGTGTTCAGCTCCAGCGCGCAAGCATTGTCCGGTCTGGTGCTCGACTGGGCAGGCTTCGAGGCGCTCGCCGGGGGCGTGGCCGTCCTGTTGTTGCTCGCGGCAGCCGTTGGGACGTTCTCAGATGCCGTACGCAACATCCCGGCACCCGATGCTGAGAGCGCAGGGTGATGTCGGGGCGGCGTCACCAGCCGGGCCACCCCGCCGGCGTGAGCCATAGGTGAGCCCCGACTATCTCGCGGCCGACGCGCAACGCGTTGTGCAGTGACGGTGTGTTGTCGGGGTGGATGGTGCCCCACAGCACGTCGCCGTCGGCGGCCGGCAGCATCTCGAAGAGGTGCTGCATCGCAGCGGGGGCGAGCTTTTGGCCGCGGTGCGGCGCGTCGATGACGTTCTCGGCGACGGTGAATCCCGTCATGCCATGGGCGTTCCAGCGAAAGGCGGCGATGATCCCGACGAGTCGGTCGGCGAGGTGGATGCCGAAGAGCGTTCCCGCCGCGGCGTGTTCGTCGAATTCCTCCAGGGTCTGGGGCGTGGACCACAGACGCGTCTCGGGGTTCTGTTCCGCCAGATCGTCGTGGACCCGCTCCGCGAGCCGCGACGCCGCCGATGCCGAGATGGGCGCGAGGGTCACGTCGTCGAACCTCGTGCTCCGAGGACGCTCTCGCAACTCGCGAATGAGACCGGCCACGAGGTAGGTGTCCACCTCTGTCTGAAACCCGAAGGCTTCAAGGGAAACGCGCGCCGAGTCCGGCGACGACGTGAAGACCTGGAGCCTCCCGGGCGCGAACGGGGCGTAGGCCCGCGCGATCTCGTCGGCCATGGCGTGCCAGTGATCGCCCGACGACGCGTCGCCGACGTCGTGCGCCGCGATCTCCACGAACGGCTTGGTGAGGTCGCGACCTCGAAACCGGATCCCGGTGACGGCCCAGCCACCGCAGGGCAGGGTGAGGAGGCGATTGGCCCAGTCGACGGCATCGGGCACGTCGATGACGGCGACGCCGTCGCGGTAGGCGGCGCCGAACTCCTCGTCTCCGACCCACTCGGCACCTTCGGCGAGGTGGGCCCGCATGTTCGTGGCCAGCGTCGGTTCGTCGTACCAGTCGCGCAATCGGGGGTGGACGTCGCGCAGGGCAGCGGTCGTGATGGCGTCGTGGAGGCCGACTGAGGATTCAGGTGAGGTGGTCATCGCCGTCAGTGTGACCCGTGAGGTCCGCCGCATGCATCCGAATTTCCAGGGACCACACCGGGCCTGCGCGCCAGGCGTTCACCAGGCTCATCGGGCGCGACATGGCGCTGTCGGCGGGCGGGACTAAGCTTGGCGGGTGCCGAATCGCGTGTATCTCGACCATGCTGCCACCTCGCCGATCCACCCCGAGGTGATCGACGCGATGGCGAAACAGATGGCAATCGTGGGCAATGCGTCCAGCCTGCATACGAGTGGCCGCAATGCGCGCGGCGTCGTCGAGGAGTCGCGCGAGCGGATCGCAGCGGCTCTGGGGGCGCGTCCGTCGGAGGTCATCTTCACCTCCGGCGGCACCGAGAGCGACAACATGGCCATCAAGGGCACCTACCGCGCGACGCGCCGCATCGATGACGCGCGGCGCCGGCTCGTCGTCAGTGGCATCGAGCACCACGCCGTCCTCGACGCCGTCGAGGCGCTCGTCGCGCACGAGGGTGCGGCCGTCACCTGGGTCGAACCCACGAGCGACGGTGTCATCACGGCAGCAGCCGTCCGTGCCGCGATCGAGGCTGACGGTGGGCCGCAGACCGTCGCGCTCGTCAGCGTCATGTGGGCGAACAACGAGGTCGGCACCGTGCAGCCCATCGCCGAGATCGGTGCCGTCTGCGCGGAGTTCGCGATCCCGTTCCACACCGACGCGGTGCAGGCGATCGGCCACGTCGACGTCGACTTCGCCGCATCGAACACGACGATGCTCGCGCTCACCGGCCACAAGCTCGGCGGGCCACAAGGCGTCGGAGCGCTGCTGCTCGCCCGCGACGCGAAGCTCGACCCGCTGACCCACGGCGGCGGCCAGGAGCGTCAGGTGCGTAGCGGAACGCTCGACGTCGCCGGCATCCGGGGCTTGGCCATCGCCGTCGAACTCGCCTGTGCCGCACGCGAAGATGAGGCCGTGCGTCTCGTCGGCCTGCGTGACGCCCTCATCGACGGCGCCCTCGCGCTCGACCTCGGTATCGAGATCAGCGGCGCCTGGACGCGCGGCGACAGCACGTCACGGCTCCCCGGCAACGCCCACCTGCGTGTTCCCGGTTGTGACGGCGACTCGATGCTCTACCTGCTCGACGCCGCGGGCGTCGAGTGCTCGACGGGCTCGGCGTGCCAGGCCGGCGTGCCGCGTCCCAGCCACGTCCTGCTCGCCATGGGCATCCCCGAGGAACGAGCGCGCGGCGCATTGCGCCTCACCCTCGGGCATACCTCGACGCAGGCCGACGTTGACGCCTTTCTGGAGGCGCTGCCGGCCGTCGCCGAACGCGCCCGCAGAGCCCAGGAAGCTACCAGGAAGGTGTCGTGATGCGCGTCGTCGCCGCGATGAGCGGTGGAGTCGATTCCGCCGTGGCCGCCTCGCGCATGCTCGAGGCGGGCCACGACGTCGTCGGGGTCCACCTCGCGTTGTCCCAGTCCGCTGCCACGCTGCGCGAGAGCGCTCGCGGCTGCTGCACGATCGAGGACGCCGGTGACGCGCGCCGCGTCGCTGATCGCCTCGGCATCCCGTTCTACGTGTGGGACATGGCCGAGCGGTTCAAGGCCGATGTCGTCGAGGATTTCGTCGCCGAGTACGAAGCCGGACGTACCCCCAACCCGTGTCTGCGCTGCAACGAGAAGATCAAGTTCGCGGCGCTGCTCGACAAGGCGCTCGCGCTCGGTTTCGACGCCGTCGCGACCGGTCACTATGCGCAGATCGTCGAGGGCCCGAACGGCAAGGAGCTGCATCGGGCCGTCGACATGGCGAAGGACCAGTCGTACGTCCTCGGGGTGCTCGACGCCGAGCAGCTCGCGCACTCGTTCTTCCCGCTCGGCGACACGACGAAGCCGCAGATTCGTGAGGAGGCCGCGGCCAAGGGCTTCTACGTGGCGAACAAGCCCGACAGCCACGACATCTGCTTCATCGCCGACGGCGACACCAAGGCGTGGCTGACGAAGCGGCTAGGTGAGAAGCCCGGCGACATCGTCGACACCGACGGTGAGGTCGTCGGCCGGCACGAGGGCGCGTACGCGTACACCGTCGGTCAGCGTCGCGGGCTCGGACTCAAGGTGCCGCGCGACGACCACGCGAAGCGGTACGTCGTCGACGTCCAGCCGAAGACGAACACCGTCGTCGTCGGAACGGCCGATCTGCTCGGCGTCGACGTCATCGAAGGCTCGCACGCCCGCTGGCCCGGCCCGCCGCCCGTCGGTGAGGTGCGGCTCGGCGCGCAGCTTCGGGCGCACGGCGAGGAGTTTCCTGCGACCGTGACCGCTGACGATGACCGCGTCGTCGTGCGGCTCGACGCGCGCACACGCGGCGTGGCGCCGGGGCAGTCGGTCGTGCTGTACGAGGGCACGCGCGTCGTCGGGTCGGCGACGATCACCGCTACGTCACGTGCGCCGCGTCAGTCGAGTTCTGTTGTTACGGTGGGAGATTCGACGACAAGCTCTGACGGTTCCCCGAGCGTCGGGGGCGAGTGAGTAGGCCGTGGCAGATCTTCTCGGGCCTCGCACGAGCGGCGTCGGTTCGCTGCCCGACGTCGGGTCGCGCGACGCCGTGCGGCAGGTGCGCGACCTGCTCGTCGGGGATGTTCCCGACGGCTTCGGCATCCCGTACGTTCCCGAGCAACCGGCGCGTGGGCCGGGCGCCGACATGATCGGCCGAGCTGCCGACCTGCTCGTCGAGATGCCGGTCGACCTGCAGCCTAGTGGCTGGCGCCTCACGCCCCCGGGCTCGGCTCGCGGGCGCGACCTGCGCCGCGCTCAAGGGTTCTTGCAACAGGATCTCGACGAGGTCGCCGAGGCCTACGACGGCTATGTCGGACCGCTCAAGACGCAGGTGTGCGGTCCGTGGACGCTGGCCGCGTCGCTGTGGTTGCCCCGCGGGGAACGCGTCGTCAGCGACGCCGGGGCGTCGCGAGATCTGGCACAGTCGCTGGCCGCGGGCGCCGTCGGCCACGTCGAGCACCTGCGACGTCTCGTGCCCGGCGCCGACGTCGTCGTCCAGCTCGACGAACCGAGCCTGCCCGCCGTGCTCGCCGGCTCGATTCGCTCGCTGTCCGGCATGCGCCGGCTGCATCCCGTCGACGAGGGGCGGGCCGGTGAGGTTCTGCGCGACGTCGTCGACGCGGTCAGGGCGAGCGGGGCGAGCGTGACGGCGCACTGCTGCGCGCCCGACGCGCCGATCGCGCTCCTGCGTCGCGCGGGCCTCGACGGTGTCGCGCTCGACACGTCGCTCGTCGCCGAGCCCCAGTTCGACGCCCTGGGTGAGGCGATCGACGGCGGGATGACGCTGTGGGCCGGGCTCGTGCCAACCACGTCGACCGAGCGTCACCCGCGCGTCCACGTCGAACGGTTCCTCGCGATGTGGAACCGCATCGGATTCGGGGCTGAGGAGTTCGACCGTCTCGTCGTCACCCCCGCGTGTGGTCTGGCGACGCTGCCGCCCAAGGACGCCCTTCGCATTCAGCGCCTCGCGATCGAAGCGGCCACGATGCTGCGAGAAAGCGTCGGCTGACGTCGTCGACGCATCTGGTGCCATAGCTCGTCCTGCCGACGAGAGCGTCGAACCTGACGCAAGCAGCACACCGGCCTCGCGTGGCCTCAGCCGCGGAATTCCGGGGTTGTCGTGCCGGTGGTGCAGGATGGAGCACGTGAGCGAGACGACGCCCAGGAAGGGCCGCCAGGCGAAGGCGGACACGCTGCGCACCGACGTACCCGACGCGGTGCGCCACCGCGCGGCGGAACTGACCGAGCAGATCGACGGCCACCAGTTCGCGTACTACGTGAAGGATGCGCCCACGATCAGCGATGGCGAGTACGACGAGTTGTTGCGCGAACTGCAGGGCGTCGAGGAGAGCTACCCCGAGCTGCGTTCGCCGGAGTCGCCGACGCAGCGAGTGGGGGGCACGTACTCGACGGAGTTCACGGCCGTCGACCACGTCGAGCGCATGCTGAGCCTCGACAACGCGTTCAGCCCGGAGGAACTCGCGGAATGGGGCGACCGCGTCGTGCGCGAGGCCAACACGAGCTTCCACTACCTGTGCGAGCTGAAGATCGACGGGCTCGCCATCAACCTGCTCTACGAGAACGGCAAGCTCGTGCGCGGCGTGACGCGCGGCGACGGGCGCACGGGCGAGGACGTCACGCTCAACGTCCGCACGATCCAGGGCATCCCGCTCGAACTGCACGGCGACGACCTACCTCAGCTCGTCGAGATCCGCGGTGAGGTGTTCTTCCCGGTCAAGGAGTTCGAGGCGCTCAACGCCTCACTCGTCGAAGAAGGCAAGTCGCCGTTCGCCAACCCGCGCAACGCGGCGGCGGGCTCGCTGCGACAGAAGGACCCGGCGAAGACGGCCAAGCGGCCGCTGCGGATGCTGGTCCACGGCATCGGTGCGCGCACCGGGTTCGACATCACCCGCCAGAGCGAGGCCTATGAACTGCTCGCCGACTGGGGGCTGCCGACGTCGCCCTACGCCGAGGTCCTCGACACGATGGACGAGGTGCAGAAGTTCGTCGCCCACTACGGGGAGCACCGGCACTCCGTCACGCACGAGATCGACGGCGTCGTCGTCAAGGTCGACGAGATCGCGGTGCAGCGCGCCCTCGGCGCGACGTCACGCGCGCCCCGCTGGGCCATCGCCTACAAGTACCCGCCCGAAGAGGTCAACACGAAGCTGCTCGACATCGAGGTCAACGTCGGACGCACCGGCCGCGTCACTCCGTTCGGCATGATGCAGCCCGTCAAGGTCGCCGGCTCGACGGTGTCGATGGCGACGCTGCACAACGCGTTCGAGGTCAAGCGCAAGGGCGTGCTGATCGGCGACACCGTCGTGCTGCGCAAGGCGGGCGACGTCATCCCAGAAATCGTCGGGCCCGTCGTCGAGGCGCGCACGGGCGACGAGCGGGAGTTCGTCATGCCGACGCACTGCCCGGCGTGCGGCACCGAGCTCGCCTACGAACGTGAGGGCAACAAGGACATCCGCTGCCCGAACGGCCGCACCTGCCCCTCCCAATTGCGTGAACGCCTGTTCTCCCTCGCGAGCCGTGGCGCCTTCGACATCGAGGCCCTCGGCTGGGAGGGCGCCATCTCGCTGCTCGAATCGGGGGTGCTGACGGACGAATCCACCCTGTTCGACCTCACCTACGACGACCTCGCCCGGGTGCCCCTCTACACGCGCGTCGCGAAAAAGAGCGACCCGGAGGCCAAGGTGCGCGACGGACGCATCGTCTCGGCGACGGGGGAGAAACTGCTCGCCAACCTCGAAGTCGCCAAGACGCAACCGTTGTGGCGCGTCATCGTCGCCCTGTCGATCCGACACGTCGGCCCGACGGCGGCGCGCGCGCTCGCGACCCAGTTCGGTTCGATCGACGCAATCCGTGACGCCGACGAGGCGACGCTCGCCGCGACCGACGGCGTCGGCGCCGTCATCGCCCACTCGATCAAGGAGTGGTTCGCCGTCGACTGGCACGAGAACATCGTCGCCGGGTGGGCCGCGAGCGGCGTGCGCATGGAGGACGAACGCGACGAGTCGATAGAGCAGACCCTCGCCGGTCTGACGATCGTCGCGACCGGTTCGCTCGAGAACTTCACGCGTGACGGCGTCAAGGAGGCGATCATCGCGCGCGGCGGCAAGGCATCCGGCAGCGTGAGCAAGAAGACCGACTACGTCGTGCTCGGCGAGAACGCCGGGTCGAAGGCGACGAAGGCCGAGGAGCTGGGTCTGCGCATCCTCGACGAGGCCCAGTTCACGCGCCTGCTCGAGGGCGGCGCGGCCGCTCTCGGTGACGGATTGGGCGACGACGAAGGCGCAGCGGGTGACGAAGGGTCCGAGCTTGCCGTCGACGACGCGCTCGAAGAAGCTCACGCTCCGGTCGATCCGGAGCCCGCCGCCACGGACGATGAAACCACGGACGGTGAAACCGCACCGGCCGACACCACGACGAAGGAACCTGACGATGAGTGACGTGACGATCTACTGGCGGCCGGCTTGCCCGTTCTGCACCCGCCTCGAGCGCGCGCTGGGCGCCGACGGCACGCGCGCGACGTGGCGCAACATCTGGGAGGACGACGAGGCTCGCGAGTTCGTCGCGATGGTCAATGACGGCAACGAGGTCGTGCCCACCGTCGTCATCGACGGCCGTCCCCACACCAACCCCGACCCGGCCCTGGTCAAGAAGGCGCTCGTGGGCTGAGTGCCCACCCGAGCACGCCGATCCACACACCACATAGGATGACGCCCATGTCTTCTCTCTCCCGCGATGAGGTGGCGCACGTCGCCGGCCTGGCCCGCATCCAGCTGTCGGACGACGAACTGGAGACGTTCGCCGGCCAGCTCGACTCGATCGTCGGCTTCGTGGCCAGCGTCAGCGAGGTCGCGGCCGATGACATCCCGCCGATGTCGCACCCGCTGCCCCTGACGAACGTGACGCGTGCTGACGAGGTGCGAGCGTCGTTGAGCGCCGACGAGGCGCTCGCGATGGCCCCGGCGAGCGAGCAGCAGCGCTTCGCGGTGCCGCGCATCCTCAGCGAGGACTGATCCATGAGTGCTGACACGACCGACGAGACGAGCAAGGGTTCGACCGTGACCGACGACATCATCCGCCTCAGCGCCGCCGAGATGGCGAGCAAGCTCGCCGACGGCAGCCTCACCTCCGTCGAGCTGACGCAGGCCCACCTCGACCGCATCGCGGCGGTCGACGGTGACGTCCACGCCTTCCTCCACGTCAACGCCGAGGAGGCGCTCGCCACGGCCGCGCAGGTCGACGCCGACCGCGCCGCCGGCAAGACGCTGCACCCCCTCGCCGGCGTCCCCGTCGCCGTCAAGGACGTCGTGACGACGAAGGGCCAGCCGACGACGGCCGGTTCGAAGATGCTCGAGGGCTGGATCCCGCCGTACGACGCGACGATCGTCACGAAGCTGCGCGCTGCCGGCATGCCGATCCTCGGCAAGACGAACATGGACGAGTTCGCGATGGGTTCCTCGACCGAGCACAGCGCCTACGGTCCGACGCACAACCCGTGGGATCTCGAGCGCATCCCGGGCGGCTCCGGTGGCGGTTCGGCCGCCGCCGTCGCGGCTTTCGAGGCGCCCCTTGCGGTCGGCACCGACACGGGCGGCTCGATCCGTCAGCCCGCGTCCGTCACCGGTACCGTCGGCACGAAGCCGACGTATGGCGGCATCAGCCGTTACGGCCTCATCGCCATGGCGAGCTCGCTCGACCAGGCCGGCCCGTGCACCCGTTCCGTCCTCGACGCCGCGCTGCTGCACGACGTCATGGGCGGGCACGACGGGATGGACTCGACGTCGATCGACGCCCCCGTCCCGCCCGTCGTCGAGGCGGCGAAGCGGGGTGACGTCTCCGGCATGAAGATCGGCATCATCGAGCAGCTCGACGGTGAGGGCTACCAGAGCGGCGTCAAGGCGCGCTTCGACGAGGCAGTTGCGGCCCTCGTCGACGCCGGCGCCGAGGTCGTGACCGTCTCGTGCCCGAGCTTCGAGCAGGCGCTCGCCGCCTACTACCTCGTCATGCCGTCGGAGGTCAGCTCCAACCTCGCCAAGTTCGACGCCATGCGCTACGGCCTGCGCGTCTCGCCCGAGGGCGTCGAGGCTCCGTCGGCCGAGCAGGTCATGGCCGCCAGCCGTGACGCGGGCTTCGGCAGCGAGGTGAAGCGACGCATCATCCTCGGCACGTACGCCCTGTCGAGCGGCTACTACGACGCGTACTACGGCCAGGCGCAGAAGGTGCGCACGCTCATCGCACGCGACTTCGCCAAGGCGTTCGAGACGGCCGACGTCCTCGTCAGTCCGACGTGCCCGACGACGGCGTTCAAGCTCGGCGAGAAGCTCGAGGACCCGATGGCGATGTACCTCAACGACGTCGCGACGATCCCCGCCAACCTCGCCGGTCTGCCCGGCATGTCGCTGCCCGCCGGTCTGTCGGACGACGGGCTTCCCGTCGGCTTCCAGATCCTCGCACCCGCGACGAAGGACGAGCGCATGTACGAGGTCGGGGCCGCGCTGGAGAAGGCACTCGAGAAGACCTGGGGCGGGCCGCTGCTCGCGAAGGCTCCGGCACTGAAGGAGAACAACTGATGGACGCCGTCCTCGACTACGACGAGGCCCTCGCGACGTACGACCCCGTCATGGGGTTCGAGGTGCACGTCGAGCTGAACACGAACACGAAGATGTTCTGCGGCTGCGCCACCGAGTTCGGCGCCGAGCCCAACACGCAGACGTGCCCCGTCTGCCTCGGTCTGCCGGGCGCGCTGCCTGTCGTGAACGCCAAGGGCGTCGAGTCGGCCATCCGCATCGGTCTCGCGCTCAACTGCGAGATCGCCGAGTGGTGCCGCTTCGCCCGGAAGAACTACTTCTACCCGGACATGCCGAAGAACTTCCAGACGTCGCAGTACGACGAGCCGATCGCGTTCGACGGCTACCTCGACGTGGAGCTCGAGGACGGCACCCCGTGGCGCGTCGAGATCGAGCGCGCGCACATGGAGGAGGACACGGGCAAGTCGCTGCACGTCGGTGGTGCGACCGGTCGCATCCAGGGCGCCGACCACTCGCTGCTCGACTACAACCGCGCGGGCATCCCGCTCATCGAGATCGTGACGAAGCCGCTCGTCGGAGCGGGGGAGCGCGCGCCCGAGATCGCAAAGGCGTACGTCGCCGCGATCCGTGAGCTGATGCGCGCCCTCGACGTCTCGGACGCCCGCATGGAGCAGGGATCGATGCGGTGCGACGCCAACGTCTCGCTCATGCGCAAGGGCGCCGACGGGTTCGGCACCCGCACGGAGACGAAGAACGTCAACTCGTTGCGTTCCGTCGAGCGCGCGGTGCGCTACGAGATCACGCGCCAGGCCGCCATCCTCGACGACGGTGGCTCCATCCTGCAGGAGACGCGCCACTGGCACGAGGACACGGGCGTCACGACCTCCGGGCGCCCGAAGTCGGACGCCGACGACTACCGCTACTTCCCCGAGCCCGACCTCGTCCCCGTCGCGCCGAGCCGCGAATGGGTCGAGGAGCTGCGCGCGACGCTGCCCGAACCGCCCGCGGAGCGCCGCAAGCGTCTGCAGGGCGAGTGGGGTTTCTCCGACCTCGAGATGCGCGACGTCTACAACGCCGGCGCCGTCGAGACGATCGAGGAGACGATCGCTGCCGGCGCGACGCCGGCCGGTGCCCGCAAGTGGTGGACGGGCGAGATCGCCCGCCTGGCCAACAAGGCCGGCCAGCCGTTCGTCGAGTTCGCCACTGAGCGCAACGTGACGCCGGCGACGATCGCCGAGCTCGACGGACTCGTGACGTCGGGGCGCCTCAACGACTCGATGGCCCGTCAGACGCTCGAGGGCGTGCTCGCCGGCGAGGGCCAGCCGACCCAGGTGGCCGATGCCCGCGGCCTCGAACTCGTGCAGGACGACGGCGCGCTCGAGGCCGCAGTCGCCAAGGTCATCGACGCCAACCCGGACGTCGCGCAGAAGGTGCGTGACGGCAAGGTGCAGGCCGCGGGCGCACTCATCGGCCAGGTGATGAAGGAGATGAAGGGCCAGGCAGACGCGGCCAAGGCCCGTACGATCATCCTGACCCAGCTCGGACAGGCCTGAGCGCGAGCGGGCATGTGACGGACGAAGGGACGCCCATGGATCGTCGAGGATTTCTGACGGTAGCCGGCGCCGCGCTGTTCGGCGCCACGGCGTGCTCATCGGGTGGCTCGGGCGGCTCGTCGTCGGACCACACGGCGTCAGTGCCCACGACGTCCGTCGCGCCGACCGCGAAGGCGTCGAAGGGCGGCGGCAGCGTGCCGGTGAAGCTGACGATCCCGTCGATTGATTTCGACCGCAAGCTCACGGGCATGGGTCTCACGGACGACGGCGAGATCTCGCCGCCCCCCGGCGTGACGCAGTGGTACAACGCCACCGTCAGCCCGGGCCAGAACGGCATCTCGGTCATCGCCGGGCACGTCACCTATGACGGCCCCGACGTGTTCGCCAACCTCGAGAAGGTCAAGGTCGGCGATCAGCTCAGCGTCGGGTTCGCCGATGGTTCGTCGAAGAAGTTCGTCGTGGTGCGGGAGAAGTCGGTCGACAAGCAGGCCCTACGCACCGACCGGAGCGTGTGGGGCTCCTCGAGCACACCCAGCCTCGTGCTCATCACGTGCGACGCCGAATCCAAGCTCGTCGGCCAGCACCACCTCAACAACTTCGTCGTGTGGACGAAACCCGTTTCCGGATGATTCACCTGCATTACTGCGCAGTACCACTGACAATCCTCCCAGCCTGTGCTTAGCTGAATCACAGGCGGGGAGGGGTCAGCGTTCACCGCGATCCCTGCGGGGGCCGCGCAGAGCATGACGCACCGCCGAGTCCAAAGGAAATCTCGAAAGGTGCCATCATGAAGAAGTTTGCTGGTCTCGCAGCGGTCGGCGTCGGCGCGCTCGCCTTCACAGGTGCAGGCGCATCGCAGGCGGCTGAGACGCACATCAGCGGTAACCTGCAGTACACGTCGATGACCTACTGGTGCGACAAGGGCAAGCCGAACTTCGCATTCGGCTACCGCACGCTGAACAAGACGGAGTCGCAGGTCACGTTCACGGCTTCGGGCTTCAAGCCGCTCGTGACGAAGAACGTCTCGCCCTACACGGCGAGCCGTACCGTCTACGCCGTCGGGGGTTACGCAGGCAAGCCGATCACGGTGACGGCACACGCTGCCTCGACCGGTTCCTCCTTCAGCGTCTCGGGTCGCGTTCCGTCGAGCTGTGCCGGCCTGCCCACTGTCCTTCCGTTCACAGACTGGTCCGCCGCAGGCAAGCCCACCGCGCAGCCGGTGCCGACGAAGCCGGCCCCGACGAAGCCGGCCCCGACCAAGCCCGCGCCGACCAAGCCGGCTCCGACCAAGCCCGCGCCGACGAAGCCGGCTCCCACCACGTCGGCCCCGACCACCACGGGTCAGGGCCCGAAGGTCGAGACGGACCGCGTCGTCACGAACCAGAACGACACCACCGCTGCCGCGGCCGGCCTGGGCGCCCTCGCCCTCGCGGGTGGCGGGCTCGTCGTGGCGCGTCGCGCGCGCCGCTGACGAGCGTCTCGCGATGCACGGTGACGCCGGGGTCCTCGACGGATCCCGGCGTCACCGCGTCCAGGGCGACCTAGACTGACGCCATGAAGAACACCTTGGGGAAGTGTGTCGGCGCGGTCTCGGTCGCGCTCTGTCTGAGTGCGTGTGGTAGCGGTGGGGGAAGCTCGGACAAGTCCGTCTCCGTCTCAGCATCGTCGACATCGCCGTCGTCCGTCTCGGTCACGTCGTCCAGCTCCGCGCCCTCGCCGTCGGGCACGGCAGCGTCGAGCACGTCGGCCGCGTCGTCGTCGGCTGCCCCGGCCCCTCAGACCAGCGGCCCATCGTCAGCCGGTCGTCCCAGCGGCTCGGCCACGCCGCGTGCGAGCGCATCGAGCGGCGTCTCCAAACCCGGCGGAGGAAGCGGTGGCGCGAGCGTCGCGGTTCCGAGGTCCGCCGCGGTCAACATCTCGATCCCGAGCATCGGGCTCGATCACAGCATCGTGCCCGGCGGGCTCAACGGGGGCGTGCTGAACCCGCCGAGCGGCGTCATCCAGCAGTTCACCGGATACGGGCGTGTGACCCCGGGCAAGCCGGGCATCAGTGTGCTCGCGGGCCACGTCACCTACAACGGGCCCGACGTGTTCTACAAGCTGTCGAGCGCCCCGGTCGGTGGCCGGGTCACGATCTCCTACGCCGACGGCACGCACAAGGACTTCGTCATCACCTCGAAGGCCAGCGTCGACAAGAACGCGCTGCAGAACGACTCGCGCGTGTGGGGCGCGAGCGCCGCCCCGGTCCTCGCACTCGTCACTTGCGACTCCTCGAGCGGCTGGGCCAACGCGCAGCACCACACCAACAACTTCGTCGTCTGGGCGAGCCCCGCCTGAGATCGGTCCGGCACGGACCTCCGACTGAAGGCCGAACGGCCGACGCCGATGCGATCGTCGATGGCCACGCCGAGCGACGATGGCGGCCAGAGCGTCGCGGCCTCATGCGGGCCGCGTGGCCGCGTTTGGCGTGAGGCGTACGCGGCGACGAAGATGAGCAGGTGAGTGAAACCACCCGACGTCTCGTACTCCTTCGTCACGCCACCGCCGAACCGGCCGGCCCTGACGGTGACGAAGCGCGCCACCTCAGTGACGGTGGCGTGAGCGAGGCCCGCGCCGTCGGCCGGTGGCTCAAGAACGAGGGGCTGCTCGGCGATGTCGTCGTGTGCTCGCCGGCGCTGCGCACCCGCGAGACGTGGGCCGCCATCCAGGACGAGACGGGCCATGGCGTCATCATCACGATGGAGCCCGCCGTCTGCGAAGCCGACACGCAGACGCTGCTGGCCGTCGTCCACGAACTCGACGCGACGGCGCCCGAGGCGACGAGCGCGATCGTCGTCGGCCACGCGCCGGGTTTGCCGCAGCTTGCCCATGACCTGTGTGCCGGCGAGGGCGCGGACATCGATGTCGTCACGCGCGGATTCGTGCCGGCCTCGGCTGCCGTGCTCGAGACCACCGGAGCGTGGACCTCGTTCCTGCCCGGCGGCGCGAGCCTCACCACCGCTCGCCCCGGGACGGCGGGCTGACGCGGACACCGAACGCCGCCCTTCGCTGACCGCATCGTGAGATGCGCGTCTCACGATGTTGACCCATGAGTAACCCCGCGACAAAACTATGTGACATGGCACAGGTTCTCGTACTCACGCAGCGTGCGTTCTGATCGGTTCGACCGACACGACGCACGCTGATCCCTCATCGCCGCACAGGCTGGGGGATTTTTTGATGCCAGACCCTCGTGCACGACCTCCAGGTGAAAGTGGTGAGTACTGATGAGCGATACGGCGACGACCGATCGCGCACCCACCCCGGGTGACGTCGCGGCGAAGCGCGCAGGCGAGCAGGTGAGCGTCACCGGCGCGCAGAGCCTCGTCCTCGCGCTCGAGGCGCAGGGCGTCGAGACCGTCTTCGGCCTGCCCGGCGGTGCGATCCTGCCGGCCTACGACCCGCTGCTCGACTCGGTCTCCGTCCGCCACATCCTCGTCCGCCACGAGCAGGGCGCCGGTCACGCGGCGCAGGGTTATGCCGCCGCCACCGGCAAGGTCGGCGTCTGCATGGCGACCTCCGGCCCCGGCGCGACGAACCTCGTCACGCCCCTGGCCGACGCGTACATGGACTCCGTGCCGATCGTCGCCATCACCGGCCAGGTCAGCTCCAAGACCATCGGTACGGACGCGTTCCAGGAAGCGGACATCCGCGGCATCACGATGCCGATCACGAAGCACAACTACCTCGTGACGGACCCGGCCGACATCCCGCGCGCCATCGCCGAGGCGTTCCACGTGGCGCGCAGCGGCCGCCCGGGCCCGGTCCTCGTCGACATCACGAAGGACGCGCTCGTGTCGAAGACGACATTCTCGTGGCCGCCGCGCTTCGAACTGCCCGGTTACCGCCCCGTCATGACGCCGCACGCCAAGCAGATCAAGGCGGCCGCCGAGATGATCCGCGCAGCGGAGCGCCCGGTGCTCTACATCGGCGGCGGCGTCATCCGCGCCGAGGCGAGCAAGGAGCTGAAGGCGCTCGCCGAGCAGACGCAGATCCCCGTCGTGACGACGCTCATGGCGCGCGGCGCCTTCCCCGACAGCCACGAGCTGCATCTCGGCATGCCGGGCATGCACGGCAGCGTCCCCGCCGTGACGGCGCTGCAGCGCGCCGACCTGCTCATCACGATCGGCGCCCGCTTCGACGACCGCGTCACCGGTGCGCTCGACAGCTTCGCGCCCGAGGCCAAGGTCATCCACGCCGACATCGACCCGGCCGAGATCAGCAAGAACCGATACGCCGACGTCCCGATCGTGGGCGACGCGCGCGAGGTGCTGCTCGAGCTGGCGCGTGCGCTCGACGACGTCGACACCTCGCGCTACGCGACGTGGCGTGAGACGACGGCGTCGTGGAAGGAGCAGTTCCCGCTCGGCTACGCGACGCCGGAGGACGACAAGCTCGCGCCGCAGTACGTCATCGAACGCATCTCGGCGCTCACCGGGGCCGAGGGCACGTACGTCGCCGGCGTCGGCCAGCACCAGATGTGGGCGGCCCAGTTCGTGACGTACGACCGTCCGAACGCGTGGATCAACTCCGGCGGCCTCGGCACGATGGGCTACTCGGTGCCCGCCGCGATGGGTGCGAAGGCCGCCGAGCCGGAGCGCACCGTCTGGGCGATCGACGGCGACGGCTGCTTCCAGATGACGAACCAGGAACTCGCGACCTGCGTCATCAACGACATCCCGATCAAGGTCGCCGTCATCAACAACTCGAGCCTCGGCATGGTGCGCCAGTGGCAGACGCTGTTCTACAACGAGCGCTACTCGAACACCGACCTGCACACCTCGCACGGCGGCAGCCGCATCCCCGACTTCGTCAAGCTCGCCGACGCCTACGGCTGCGTGGGCCTGCGCTGCGAGCGGCCCGAGGACGTCGACGCGACGATCAAGCAGGCGCTCGAGATCAACGACCGTCCCGTCGTCATCGACTTCGTCGTGGAGCGCGACGCGATGGTGTGGCCGATGGTGCCCGCCGGCGTGAGCAACGACCTCATCACGATGGCGCGCGACATCACGCCCGTCTGGGATCGCGACGAGGACGACGCCGACGACGTCAACATCCCGGACGAGGACGAGGCGGTCGAAGCGGCCCGCGAGGATGGCGCTGCCACAGCCGACGCCGCGCAGACGAAGGAGCAGCAGCGATGACGACGAACCGCCACATCCTGTCCGTGCTCGTCGAGAACAAGTCGGGTGTGCTCGCGCGCATCTCCGGGCTGATCTCGCGACGCGGGTTCAACATCCACTCCCTCGCCGTGGGGGAGACGGAGGATCCGCACGTCTCGCGCATGACGGTCACGGTCGACGCCGACGACGTCGCGCTCGAGCAGGTCGTCAAGCAGCTCAACAAGCTCGTCGAGGTGCTCAAGGTCGTCGAACTCGACCACGCGAGCGCCATCGAACGTCAGCTCGTGCTGTTCAAGGTGAAGGCTGACGCCGCGACGCGCTCGCAGATCATCGATCTCGTGACGATGTTCCGCGCCAACATCATCGACGTGACCAACGAGTCGGTCGTCATCGAGGCGACGGGCACGCTCACGAAGCTCGAGGCGCTGCTCACGACGCTCGAGCCGTTCGGGATCCGCGAGCTCGTGCAGTCCGGCGTCGTCGGTCTGGGTCGCGGCTCCAAGGCCATCTCGGCGCGCGACAAGAAGAAGAACTGAACTTTCCGCCCGAGTGAGTGCTCGGGCAGAATCGAACCGAACAGGCCGCCGCTTCGATGCGGCGGACGTGATGAAGAGGAGTTTCTCCCGTGGCTGACATGTTCTACGACGACGACGCCGACCTGTCGATCATCCAGGGCAAGAAGGTTGCCGTCATCGGCTATGGCTCGCAGGGCCACGCCCACGCGCTCAACCTGCGCGACTCGGGCGTCGACGTGCGCATCGGCCTCGCCGAGGGCAGCAAGTCGAAGCAGAAGGCCGAGAACGAGGGCCTCACGGTTCTCTCGGTCGCCGACGCGGTGAAGGAAGCCGACGTGGTCGTCATCCTCACGCCCGACCAGGTGCAGCGCACGGTCTACGCGAACGACATCAAGCCCAACCTCAAGCCCGGCACGACGCTGCTGTTCGGCCACGGCTTCAACATCCGCTTCGGCTACATCACGCCCGAGTCGGACGCCGACGTCGTCATGGTCGCGCCGAAGGGCCCCGGCCATCTCGTGCGTCGTGAGTACGTCGACGGTCGCGGCGTGCCCGTCATCGTCGCCGTCGAGCAGGACGCCTCGGGTTCGGCCTGGGATCTCGCGAAGGCGTACGCGAAGGCCATCGGCGGCCTGCGTGCCGGCGGCATCAAGACGACGTTCACCGAGGAGACCGAGACGGACCTGTTCGGTGAGCAGGCCGTCCTGTGCGGTGGCGCGAGCCAGCTCGTCATGTACGGCTTCGAGACGCTGACGGAGGCCGGCTACCAGCCGGAGGTCGCGTACTTCGAGTGCCTGCACGAACTGAAGCTCATCGTCGACCTCATGGTCGAAGGTGGCCTCGCGAAGCAGCGTTGGTCGATCTCCGACACGGCCGAGTTCGGCGACTACGTCTCGGGCCCGCGGGTCATCGACGAGCGCGTCAAGGAGAACATGAAGGCCGTTCTCACCGACATCCAGAACGGCAACTTCGCCAAGCGCTTCATCGACGACCAGGACGCCGGCGCGCCGGAGTTCAAGAAGCTGCGCGAGAAGGGCGCCTCGCACCCGATCGAGAAGACGGGCAAGGAACTGCGTGGCCTCATGTCGTGGCTGAAGGACTCGGACACGGATTCGGACTATGTCGAAGGTTCGGCTGGCCGCTGAGGATCGAGCGAGCGGCGGTAGGACCGGAACGTAGTGAGGATCCTGCCGGAGCGAGCGTTGACGAAGCGGCCGAAAGAAGATGGCCGTTGATCCTGAAGCCTTAGCCGCTGCTGAGCCGGGCCCGGACACCCTTCGAGGTGGCCGGGTTCGGTCATTCTCTGAACGCCTCTCGCACCGCTTGCTCGAAATTGGGAGACTGAACGCATGCCTGAACTTCGCTCACGCACGACGACTCACGGACGCAACATGGCGGGTGCGCGTGCCCTGTGGCGCGCGACCGGCATGGGGGAGGGCGACTTCGGTAAACCGATCGTCGCGATCGCGAACAGCTTCACGCAGTTCGTGCCGGGTCACGTCCACCTCAAGGACATGGGTCAGCTCGTCGCTGGCGCCATCGAGGAGGCCGGCGGCGTCGGGCGTGAGTTCAACACGATCGCCGTCGACGACGGCATCGCGATGGGTCACTCGGGCATGCTGTACTCGCTGCCGAGCCGCGAGGTGATCGCCGACTCCGTCGAGTACATGGTCAACGCGCATCAGGCCGACGCGCTCGTCTGCATCAGCAACTGCGACAAGATCACGCCGGGCATGCTGCTCGCCGCGCTGCGTCTCAACATCCCGACGGTGTTCGTCTCCGGCGGGCCGATGGAGGCCGGCAAGGCCGTCATCGGGGAGGACGGCACGGCTGAGACGCGTCTCGACCTCATCGACGCGATGATCAAGTCGGTCGACGACACGGTCTCCGACGAGGAGATCACGAAGATCGAGCAGAGCGCATGCCCGACGTGCGGCTCGTGCTCGGGCATGTTCACGGCGAACTCGATGAACTGCCTGACGGAGGCGCTCGGTCTGTCGCTGCCGGGCAACGGTTCGACGCTGGCGACGGCCGCCGCGCGCAAGGAACTCTTCCTCGACGCGGGCCGACTCGTCGTCGACCTGTGCCGCACCTACTACGACGGCGACGACGACTCGGTGCTTCCGCGCGCGATCGCCGCGAAGCCGGCGTTCGAGAACGCCATGCGTCTCGACATCGCGATGGGTGGTTCGACGAACACGATCCTGCACCTGCTGGCCGCGGCGCAGGAGGCGGGTGTCGACTTCGACCAGGAGGACATCGACGAGCTCTCGCGCGTCACGCCGTGCCTCGTCAAGGTCGCGCCGAACAGCAACCAGTTCTACATGGAGGACGTGCATCGCGCCGGTGGCATCCCCGCCATCCTCGGTGAGCTGGATCGCGGTGGCATGCTCAACCGCGACGTCCGTTCGGTGCACAGCCCATCGCTCGAGCAGTGGCTCGCGGACTGGGACATCCGCTCGGGTTCAGCCACCGAGAAGGCCACCGAACTGTTCCACGCCGCGCCGGGCGGGGTGCGCACGACGGAGGCGTTCAGCTCGACGAACCGCTGGAAGAGCCTCGACACCGACCCGGAGAACGGCTGCATCCACTCCGTCGAGCACGCCTACACGAGCGAGGGTGGGCTGGCGGTGCTCAGCGGCAACCTCGCCCCCGACGGGTGCATCGTCAAGACGGCCGGCGTGCCCGAGCACCAGTGGAACTTCTCCGGCCCGGCCAAGGTGGCCGAGAGCCAGGAGCAGGCCGTCGAGATGATCCTCAAGGGCGAGATCGACGCCGGCGACGTCGTCGTCGTGCGCTACGAGGGCCCCAAGGGCGGCCCCGGCATGCAGGAGATGCTGTACCCGACGAGCTACCTCAAGGGCGTCGGGCTCGGCCCGAAGTGCGCCCTCATCACCGACGGTCGTTTCTCCGGGGGCTCCTCGGGTCTGTCCGTCGGGCACGTGTCGCCGGAGGCTGCGGCCGGTGGCGCCATCGGTCTCGTGAAGAACGGTGACGTCATCGAGTTCGACATCCCCAACCGTCGCGTCAACCTGCTCGTCGACGACGCCGAACTCGTGCGCCGTCGCGCCGAACAGGACGAGCGCGGCTGGGAGCCCGTCGACCGTCACCGCCCCGTCTCGGCGGCGCTCAAGATCTTCGCGCGCTTCGCGCAGAGCGCCGACAAGGGCGCCGCGCGCAAGGTGGACTGACCACTTCCCTCCCCGACGACGCCCGTCGCGCCGAACCGAACGGTTCGCCCCGGCGGGCGTCTTCGTCGTCTCCTCGCATGTCCGCTCCGGCGCGGACCTGCGTGATGCAAGGACTTCATGAGCGCCACGAGCCTCGCTCTCGTGCTGACCGCAGCACTCCTGCACGCCGTGTGGAACATCGCTGCGAAACGCGTCGTGGGGGACGGATACGTCTTCGTCTGGTTCTACGACGTGCTGTCGGCGATCGTGTGGCTGCCGATCGCGTTGGCCGTCCTCGCCTCCCAGGGGTGGCCGCTGACGTGGTCGCTGCTGTGGGCGCCGATCGTCTCCGGCGTCATCCACATCGCCTACCAACTGTGGTTGCAGACCGGCTACGACCGGGCCGACCTCGGCGTCGTCTACCCCCTCGCGCGCGGCGTCGGACCGTTGCTGACGATGCTCGTCGCCGTCGTGTTCGGGGGCGAACGGCCCGGGCCGGCCGCGCTGCTCGGCGGGCTCGTCATCATCGCGGGCATCGTCGTCGTCGCGAGCGCGCAGGGTGGCGAGCGGCATCACAGCGTCGCCGGCGGGTTGAAGTGGGGCGCGCTGACGGGCGCGGCGATCGCGGGATACACGCTGTGGGACGACGTGAGCGTCACACACCTTGGCCTCGACCCGGTCGTCTACTTCGCCCTCGGCACCGCGTGGCAGACGGTCCTGCTGACGCCGGGGCTCGAACGCTCGCGCCGCGCGGGCGCCGAGGTCGCCGCCATCTGTCGGCGCTGGTGGCGGGAGGCCGCCGTCATCGCCGTGCTGTCGCCGCTCGCGTACGTCCTCGTCCTCGTCGCGATGCAGTCGACGCCCGTGGCCCTCGTCGCACCGGCCCGGGAGAGCAGCATCGTCGTCGGTGCGCTGCTCGGGGCGTGGATGTTCAAGGAGAGCGGGGTGGCGCGCAAGCTCGTCGGTGCGCTCGTCGTACTCGCAGGGATTGCGTTGGTGGCGAGCGCCTGACGGTTGCGCCCTGCCGCGCAGTTCGTATCGCGAGACAAGCGTTTCGCATGGCAAGACGAGCAGCTAATCTGCGGGGCATGAGCAACATCGATCTCGCAGTCATCGCAGGCGACGGAATCGGCCCCGAGGTCGTCACCGAAGGCCTCAAGGTTCTCGACGCAGTGACCGACGGCGGGGTGAGCACGACGCAGTACGACCTCGGCGCCAAGCGTTGGCACGCGACGGGGGAGACGCTGCCCGACTCGGCGCTCGAGGAGATCCGCGGCCACGAGGCGATCCTGCTCGGGGCGATCGGTGACCCCAGCGCGCCGAGCGGCCTGCTGGAGCGCGAGCTGCTGCTGCGCATCCGGTTCGAGCTCGACCACTACATCAACCTGCGCCCCAGCAAGCTGATGCCGGGTGTCTCGACGCCGCTTCGTGAGGACATTGCGCGCGGTGGCATCGACTTCGTCGTCGTCCGTGAAGGCACCGAGGGCCCGTACACCGGCAACGGTGGTGCGCTCCGCGTCGGCACGCCGCACGAGATGGCAACCGAGGTGAGCGTCAACAGCCGCTTCGGCATCGAGCGCACCGTCCGCGACGCGTTCGAGCGCGCGAACAAGCGTGAGCGCAAGAAGCTGACGCTGCTGCACAAGCACAACGTGCTCTCGTACGCGGGCCACCTGTGGCGCCGCACCGTCGAGGAGGTCGGTGCCGAGTACCCCGACGTCACGCACGACTACGCGCACATCGACGCGGCGATGATCTACCTCGTCACCGATCCCTCGCGCTTCGACGTCATCGTCACCGACAACCTGTTCGGCGACGTCGTCACCGACCTTGCCGCGGCCGTGACCGGCGGCATCGGGCTCGCCGCATCGGGCAACATCAACCCCGAAGGAAGTGCGCCGAGCATGTTCGAGCCCGTGCACGGCTCGGCCCCCGACATCGCCGGCCAGGGCAAGGCCGACCCGACCGCGACGATCCTGTCGACCGCGCTGCTGCTCGAACACCTCGGGCGCGGCGACGAGGCACGCCGCGTCGAACAGGCCGTCGCCGAGGATCTCGCGTCACGCGGTGACGCCACCCGCTCGACGTCGCAGATCGGTGACGCGATCGCCGCCCGCCTCTGACATCTTCCCGATGCTGCCCGGGTTTCGCGGCGAGGGTGCCGCGAAACCCGGGCAACATCGTCGACGCTCCGCGCTCGCCCCGGACCCGATGACGCCCGCCGTGCTGCTTCGGCGTTAACCTGGGGCCACACAGTGACGCATCCCACTTTTTGCCAACTTGGAGAAGACCATGGCCCTGACGTTCCCGATGACGCCGAACCCCGCCCCGCGCGCTGACGCGGAGCGCGCCGAGATCCTGAGCAACCCCGGTTTCGGGCAGAAGTTCAGCGACCACATGGTCGTCTCGATCTGGCGCGAGGGCTCCGGGTGGGGTGACGGCGAGGTCAAGGCGTACGGCCCGTTCCAGCTCGACCCGGCGGCGGCCGTCCTGCACTACGCGCAGGAGATCTTCGAGGGCATGAAGGCCTACCGTCACGAGGACGGCTCCGTCTGGACGTTCCGCCCCGAGAAGAACGCGGCGCGCTTCAACCGTTCGGCGAAGCGTCTCGCGCTGCCGGAGATCGACGAGAACGACTTCGTCGAGTCGCTGAAGGCGCTCGTCAAGGCTGACGAGTCGTGGGTGCCCGCGTTCGACGCCGGCGAGGCGAGCCTCTACCTGCGCCCGTTCATGTTCGCGTCCGAGGCGTTCCTCGGGGTGCGTCCGAGCCGCGAGGTGACCTACTGCGTCATCGCCTCGCCCGCGGGTGCGTACTTCAAGGGCGGCGTGAAGCCGGTGTCGCTGTGGCTGTCGCGCGACTACTCGCGTGCCGGCGTCGGTGGCACGGGCGCCGCGAAGTGCGGCGGCAACTACGCGAGCTCGCTCGCCGCACAGATCGTGGCGAACGAGCGCGGCTGCGACCAGAGCGTCTTCCTCGACTCGGTCGAGGGCAAGTACGTCGAGGAGCTCGGCGGCATGAACGTCTTCTTCGTGACCAAGGACGGCGAGCTCGTCACGCCGCAGCTCACCGGCACGATCCTCGAGGGCGTCACGCGCGACTCGATCCTCGAACTCGCGAAGGACCTGGGCCTCACGCCCGTCGAACGTCGCGTGACGATCGAGGAGTGGATCGAGGGCTGCAACGACGGCACCATCACCGAGATCTTCGCGTGTGGCACGGCCGCCGTCGTCACGCCCGTGGGGCGTCTCGTGTGGAGGGACGGTGAGGTGGCGTCCGGACCCGAGGGCGAGGCCGGCCCGTACGCGACGAAGATCCGCGAGGCACTCCTCGCGATCCAGAAGGGCACCGCGGAGGACACGCGCGGCTGGATGACGCGTCTCGTCTAACGGCGGGCCGCGCCCCATGACGACTGCTCGGCGTGACGGCCCGGCACCCCGCGCGACGGGTGCCGGGCCGATGCCGCGTCTCGTCGCGAGTGACCTCGACGGCACGCTGCTCGACGCCGACGGACGCGTCAGCGAGCGCACCCGCGCGGTGTGGTCGGGGCTCCGTGCGCGCGGCATCGAGACGGTCGTCGTCACCGCGCGGCCACCGCGCTGGCTCGATCACCTCGCGGAACTCGTGGGTGCTGCCGGATCGCCGGAGTCGACAGCCGACGATGTCGGCGCCCACACCCTGGCGATCTGCGCGAACGGGGCGTTCGTCTACGACCTCGCGACACGGCGCGTTATCGAGGCCGACGGATTCACCGCGGATGAGGCACTCGCCGTCGTCGAGCACCTGCGGCGACGCTACCCGGATGCGGGAGCGGCCGTCGAGACCGAGCGTGGCATGTTCCGAAGCGCCGCCTACCCGGACGCCCACGCCGGCATGCCGGCGCACGACGCCGGCGTCCGCGACTGTGAGCTGGCCGCGCTGCCGCCCGACGTCGTCGTCGGCAAGATTCTGCTGCGCGACGAGGCGTGGCGCGGCGATGCGTTCGTCGAGGCGTTGACGGAGTGTCTCGGTGGGCGTGGAGTGCTGGCCTACTCAGGAGCGGCAGGGCTTGCGGAGATCAGCGCCCCGGGCGTGACGAAAGCGGCCCGCCTCGAGTCCTGGTGCGCGGAGCGGGGCATCGACGCGAACGACGTGTGGGCCTTCGGCGACATGCCCAACGACATCCCGATGCTGACATGGGCCGGGCGCGGCGTCGCCGTCGAGAACGCTCACGACGAGGTGCTCGCGATCGCCGACGACACCTGTGGCCCCCACGATGCCGACGGCGTCGCCCGCTACCTCGAACGCCACCTCACCCTCGATTCCCACCCCTGATCCTCAGCGGCTGATCCTGTTCACGTCGGCGAATCTCGTCCCCCTCTGCGACTCACCTCCACATTCGCGATTCATGGACCAGGCTGAGAACGGTTCCAGAAGTGGACGTCAGTCGCAGATGTGTCAGGGCGCGGGGGCGGCACGGTCCAGCACGTCGAGCAGGCGTCGTCGCAACTCCTGCGAACTCCCGGCGAACTCGCGCTGACGACGAACGTACTCGGCGCGGCCGCGCGGCGTCTCGACGGGGACGACGCCGTAGCCGAGGCCGCGCACGTCGTAGGGGCTGGCCTCCATGTCGAGCGTGCGGATCTCCTTGGCGAGTTCGAACGCGTCGAGCACGAGGTCACTCGGGACGAGAGGCGCGAGTTTGTGCGCCCACTTGTAGACATCCATCCCTGCGTGCAGGCACGCAGGCTGTTCGAACTCGACCTGACGCTCGCGCGTCGGGCGCTCGCGATTCAGTTCGACGGCGTCGGGCGTGAAGAAGCGGTACGCGTCGAAATGCGTGCAGCGGATGTCGGCGGCCTCGACGACGTCGTCCGTCGCGGCCTGGCTCAGGCGCAGCGGCAACTGTTCGTGGCGCTGCTCGCCCGGCGCGAGCTTGTAGACCATCGCCCACTCGTGCATCCCGAAGCACCCGAGGTGCGGGGCGCGATCGAGCGTCGCGGTGAGCAGCGACCTGACGAACGCGATGGTGCGGTCGCGTGCGTCGACGAACTCGTCGACGTCAAGGACGTCGGCATCCCCCTTGGCCGTCGTGATACGGCGGGTAAACCGGTCGTCCGCAATCGGCGTGCGACCGCGCTCGTCGACGAGCAACGCGACGCCCGCGCCCGGGTGCCACCGCCGCAGTTTGCCGGGGGAGTAGGAGTAGTAGACGAAGAGAAAATCCTCGACGGGATGCTTGCGGTGCTCCTTGCGACGTCCGAGATGCGGTTCGACGTGCGGGGCCACGCGCGCCTCGTGGGCGGCGACCGCCTCGCGCCACTGCGCCGGCGTCATCACCTCGACCTGCTCCATCACCCGTCGATCCTAGAACTCGACCCACGGCGCTGCGATCCACAGCCTGCTGCCGCACCGCCCCGTCAGCGGACCGGCGACGACGAAATAGGATGGGCACATGCGTATCGCGAGGTTCACGACGGGTGATGACCCGATGTTCGGTCTGGTCGACGGGGCGGGCGAGAAGATCGCCGAGATCACGGGCGACCCGCTCTACACGAAGATCGAGCTGACGGGTGCCGTCCACCAGGTCGACGACGTGCGTCTGCTCGCGCCCGTCATCCCGCGCTCCAAGATCGTCGCCATCGGCAAGAACTACGCCGAGCACGCGCGCGAGATGGGCGGCGAGGCGCCGAAGGAACCGCTCATGTTCCTCATCCCGAACACCGCCGTCGTCGGCCCGAACGACCCCGTCGTCATGCCGTCGATCAGCGAGCGCGTCGACTTCGAGGGCGAACTCGCCGTCGTCATCGGGCGCATGTGCAAGAAGGTGAGCGTCGAGGAAGCGATGAAGGTCGTCTTCGGCTACACGATCGCAAACGACGTCACCGCCCGCGACCTTCAGAAGAGTGACGGCCAGTGGTCGCGCGCCAAGGGCTTCGACACGTTCTGCCCGCTCGGGCCGTGGATCGAGACCGAGCTCGACCCGTCCGCCACGCGCGTGACGACGCGCGTCGACGGCGAGGTGAAGCAGGACGGGCCGACGTCCGACATGATCCACGACGTCGCTCAGCTCATCTCGCACGCGTCGCAGGCGTTCACGCTGCTGCCGGGTGACGTCATCCTCACCGGCACCCCCGAGGGCGTCGGCCAGGTGCGGGCGGGGCAGCGCGTCGAGGTCGAGATCCCCGAGATCGGCGTGCTCGCCAACACCTACGTCGCTGACGAGGACGACGCCTGACGGCGCCCATTCCGGGCGGCCGAAGCGATGCGATATGGGCAGCCTCACACCTCGTCAGGTCGCAACCGGTGAGTAGCACCACACGTCACGACTTACCCTGAAAAGCGTGACTGACGCACCGATCGGCATCTTCGACTCCGGCTACGGCGGTTTGACCGTGGCGCGCGCCGTGCTCGACCAGCTGCCGCACGAGAAGATCATCTACCTCGGCGACACCGCCCGCGCGCCCTACGGCCCGCGACCCATCGCCGAGGTGCGGCAGTACGCCATCGAATGCCTGGATTCACTCGTCGAACAGGGCGTCAAGGCCCTCGTCATCGCGTGCAACTCGGCGTCCGCAGCCGTCCTGCACGACGCGCGCGAGCGCTACGACGTGCCCGTCGTCGAGGTCATCCGCCCGGCGACGCGCCGTGCCGCCGCGGCGACGCGCAACAACCGCGTCGGCGTCATCTCGACGGAGGCGACGCACCGAAGTGGTGCCTACACCGACAGCTTCGCCGCAGCGCCGCAGGTCAAGATCTCGAGCGTCCCGTGCCCGCGGTTCGTGGAGTTCGTCGAGGCAGGCATCACCTCCGGCCCGGAGCTGCTGACCGTCGCGCACAAGTACCTCGACGGCCTCGTCGACGAAGGCGTCGACACGCTCATCCTCGGCTGCACGCACTACCCGCTGCTGACCGGTGTCATCAGCTACGTCGTGGGCTCGACGGTGACACTCGTGTCGTCGGCGGAGGAGACGGCGAAGGACGTCTACCGCGTGCTCGCCGACATCGGTCAGCTGCGCGACCCCGAGCTCGGCTCGACGCAGCACCAGTGGATGACGACGGGCGACCCGGCCGCGTTCGAGACCCTCGCGCGGCGCTTCCTCGGCCCCGAGGTGACCGCGGTGACGCGTGAGGCGGCGCTGTGAAACTGACCATCATCGGTTGCTCAGGCTCCTACCCGGGCCCCGAATCGCCCGCCTCCTGCTACCTCGTCGAGGCGGAGGCCGACGGCAGGCGCACCTCGGTGCTCCTCGACTTCGGCAACGGCTCGCTCGGCGCGCTGCAGCGCTACCGCGAGGTCGACGAGATCGACGCCGTCGTCATCAGCCACCTGCATCCGGACCACTGCCTCGATCTGTGCAGCTATTACGTCGTGCGCAACTACGACCCGCTCGGTCGTTTCGACGCCAAGTTGCCGGTGCACGCACCCGCGGGCGCACGCGAGCGCCTGACGCGCGCCTACGCCGTCGACAAGCCCGAAGACCTGGGCACAGCCTTTGACTTCGTCGACCTCGTCGACCGTCAGACGTTCGAGATCGGCCCGCTGCGCATCACGCCGCACCTCGTGAACCACCCCGTCGAGGCGTACGGGCTCCGCGTCGAGGCCGACGGCGCCGTGCTCGCGTACACGGGTGACACGGACGCCTGCCCGGCACTCGTCGAGCTCGAGCGGGAGGCCGACCTCGTCCTCACCGACTCGGCCTTCGTCGACGGTCGCGACGACGAGATGCGCGGCGTCCACCTCAGCGGCTCGCGCGCCGCGCAGACGGCCAAGGACGCGGGGGCGAAGCGACTCATGCTCACCCACATCCCGACGTGGACGCCCGTCGAGGACTGCCTGCGCGATGCTCGCACGGTCTGGGACGGCGACGTCGAGGTCGCCGTCGCGGGGGAGACCTACGAGCTCTGACGGGCGCCGCGCGCCGTCGATGGTCGGCGTTGCGTCGCGCCAGGATGGCGGATGACTCACGGGTAGGCGTGCTGCCAGTCACCTCCTGTGAGTTACGCGCCATCCTCGGGTGGCGCAGTGTCGCGCCGGCAGAACGACATCGGCTGACGGGGGCGCGCACCGGGGGCGGAGCAAATGCGCCCGCGCCTGCTCACGGTCGAATGCCAGGATGACGGCATGTCGACCGAGATTCGCTACCCCCGCCCGCTGCGTCCCGGTGACACGGTTGCCGTGACCGCCCCGTCGGCGCCGGTTCGACCCGAACACGAGGCACGGCTGACTTTCGTCACTGACTGGCTGCGTGGCCGCGGTTTCGAGGTGATCCTCGGCGAGTGCCTGATCGGTGACGGCATCACGAGTGCCTCCGCGCGTGCACGGGCGGATGAGTTCAACGCGTTCGTCCGCGACCCCGCAGTGCGTGCCATCGCCCCACCGTGGGGTGGTGAGTTGGCCATCGACCTCGTCGACCTGCTCGACCACGACGCGCTGCGCGCGGACCCCACCTGGGTCGTCGGGTGGAGCGACATCTCGACGCTGCTGCTGCCGCTGACGCTGCGCTCCGGCGTCGCGACGATGCATGGCCAGAACCTCATGGACGCGCCGTACGAACTGCCGCAGGGCACCGCGCACTGGCTCGACGTCGCCGCGATGCCGGCCGGGGCGTCGTTCGTCCAAGGGGACCCACGCGTGCGTCGGCGCGGTGGGTTCGACGATTGGGAGCGTCACCCCTGCGCCGATCGCATGGATCTGAGCGAGCCCACGTCGTGGCGGGTTCTCGCGGGCGGGTCACGGATCGACGTCTCCGGGCGTCTCATCGGCGGGTGCCTCGACGTCGTGTGCCATCTCGCGGGCACCCCGTACGGCGACGTGCGCCGCTTCGCTCGTGACCACGAGGATGACGGCGTCATCGTCTACCTCGAGAACTGCGAGGCACCCTCGCTCGATGCTGCGCGCATGCTCCACGGCCGCGCCTCGCCGGGTGGTTCGAGGGGGCATCAGCGGTGCTCATCGGCCGGACCGGTGCGCCGGAACGAGCCGGTCTGACACAGGACGACGCGATCCTCGGTGCGCTGGGGAGCCTCGACGTGCCGATCGTCGCCGACGTCGACTTCGGTCACGTGCCACCCGGCAACGTCCTCGTCAACGGATCCCTCGCGCACGTCGTCGTCGACGGGGAACGCCACGAGATTCGTCAGACCTTCGTGTGATGCCCGGCGAGCCCGGTGCCGGCAGTCACCAGCCGACGCTCACCTGGCGCTCCTGGCGTGTCAGCCCCCCACAGGATGGCGGGTAACTCACGCCTCCGCGGAAAACATCTCGCCGGCGCGTGAGTCACCCGCCATCGTCGGGTCCACGGCCGTCAGGCGAACGCGAGCGGCATCTCAAGGCTGCGGTGCCGCTCAGCAACCCTCGCCGCACTCGATAGGCTGACGCCATGACTGACGCAGCCACGCCCACCCCCCGCCACGACGGTCGCACCACCGATCAGTTGCGCGAGGTGCGCATCACCCGCAACTGGCTCGATCACGCCGAGGGCAGCTGCCTCGTCGAGTTCGGTCGCACGCGCGTGCTGTGCGCCGCGTCGTTCACCGAGGGCGTGCCGCGCTGGCTCAAGGGCCAGGGCACCGGCTGGGTGACGAGCGAGTACGAGATGCTGCCGCGCTCGACGAACACCCGCAGCGACCGCGAAGCGCGCAAGGGCAAGGTCGGTGGCCGCACCCACGAGATCAGCCGCCTCATCGGGCGTAGCCTGCGCGCCGTCATCGACACGAAGGCGCTGGGGGAGAACACGATCGTCATCGACTGCGACGTCCTGCAGGCCGACGGCGGTACGCGCACCGCGTCGATCACCGGCGCGTACGTGGCGCTCGCGGATGCCATCGCCGACGCTCAGGCGCGCGGTCTCATCGCGAAGAAGGCGAAGCCGCTGACGGATTCGGTCGCCGCGATCAGCGTCGGCATCGTCGCCGGTCAACCCGTGCTCGACCTCGACTACCCCGAGGACTCGACGGCGGAGACCGACATGAACGTCGTCATGACGGGCTCGGGCGGCATCGTCGAGGTGCAGGGCACCGCCGAGGGTGCGCCGTTCAGCCGTGACGAGCTCAACGCGCTGCTCGACCTCGCCGCCGACGGCATCGCCGACCTGACGACGAAGCAGCGCGACGCTCTCGCCGCCGACGGTCGCGAGCGCCTGCAGTGAACGACGCTCGCCCCGCCGATGCACGCACCCGCGTCGTGCTCGCCACCCGCAACGCCGGCAAGATCGCGGATTTCCAGCACCTGCTCGACGCAGCGCAGCTGCCCATCGACGTCGTGAGCGTCGGCGAGTTCGCCGATCTGGCCGACACCGTCGAGACGGGTGTGACGTTCGAGGAGAACGCGCGCCTCAAGGCCGACGACGTCGCGCGCGCGACAGGTCTGCCGGCGCTCGCCGACGACTCGGGCCTTGCCGTTGACGTCCTCGGTGGCTGTCCGGGCGTGTTCTCGGCACGCTGGTCGGGCACGCACGGCGCGGATCAGGCGAACATCGACCTGCTGCTCGCCCAGACCGGCGACGTGCCCGCCGACGAGCTCACCGCGCGCTTCATGTGCTGCGTGGCGCTCGCGGTTCCCGGCGAGTCGACGCAGGTGGAGTTCGGCCACGTCGAAGGGCGCCTGACGCGCGATCAACGCGGTACGAACGGGTTCGGCTACGACCCGATCTTCGAACTGCCCGACGGCCGGACGATGGCCGAACTCACCGCGGACGAGAAGGCTGCCATCAGCCATCGCGGGCGAGCTTTCCGCGCGGTCCTGCCGCAGGTGGCTGCGCTCGTCTGAGGCTCGGCGGAGCTACTTCGCCGAGGTCGATGCCGTCGCCGACGTCGATGAAACCGACGCGGATGCTGACCGCGCACCAGATGGCGCTGCCTTCCACGGCAGCTGCACGGTCGTGCTCGTGAAGACCGCCTCCTGACCCAGTTCTCCCGTGGCCTGAGCGACGTCGAGCCCCCACGTCGTCGGGCGCTTGACGTTCGAGCACGTGATCGTGAACAGCCGTTGCTGTGTCGGCGTCTTCACACCCGGGCGATGTTGGGGCGACACGGCCGTCGTGCACTCAGGGAACTCATTCGTGTCCTGCGCCTCAGCGACGGCGAGCGTGAGTGCGGCATATTCGGTGGCCCACGCCGTCACCGTCACATTCTCGCCCTGGTAGCGGGCGGACACGACCTGCGTGTCGACGGGCTGGTCGGCCTGGATCTGCGCGTCCCGATCTGTCTGCGGACGGCCCTGGGCCTCGGCATCGCCGAGCGCGAAGATCGCCGAGGTCGCGCCCGTGTGCGTGGCGTCGCCCCAGAGGCCCAGATGGCAGGACGCTTCAGCGCGCCGGTGACGTGGCACGTCAGCGTCACGAGGTGGGTGACGTTCTTCAGCGCGCCCTTGATCGGTGCGGACAGGGGTTTCTCCGAGGCCCTGGTGCACTGGGGGTCAGCATCACCTCCTGGGATGAGCTGCCCACCGCCCACGGCTCGCGTGTCCTGCAGGACGAACTGGCCCTTGGGTGCTGTCGCGAGTGTCAGGGTGTACGCGCCGCGGGCTGAGGTCGCCGAACGAACCCAGATCTGTGTCGGGACGAATTCGGGCGCATCGGTCGAACCTTCGGCGGGGACATCCGGATCCGTCGGGCCCGTGCCCTCGGGCAGATCGACGGTGGGGACGACGGAGGGCCGCGTCATACGACTCGACGCCGGGGGCGCCGGGGTGATGGCCCGCGCGGAGCAGCCGGTGAGCGCGAGGAGCGCCGCGACCGCGATCGCGCGACGGGGCGCGCCTCACGGCGTCGTGCCGACGGCCAGGGGGGTGACGACGCTGGCTCCAGAGCCGCCGCCCGCGACGCGCACGATGAGCAGCGTCGCAGCATTCTGCTCGCCCGGGCAGTGCACCGAGTACGTCGTCAGCATGCCCTGGACGCCCTTGGTTCCCGCGGTGCAGACGCCCCCCGCCGATGCCGACGGTGACATGCCGTTGGCACCCGGGGAGGTCGGGGCCAGAAAAAAGGTGGCGCCGGGGCGCGTCGTGACGACTGCGTCGTACGCGCCGTTCGCGTACGTCACGGAGGTGATCTCGACCCTGAACGCGCCGGACGACGACGGCGCCGGGCTGGTCGGGGAGGGAGCCGTCGTGCTCGAGGCGCCGGCGCTCGTTGCGCTCGAGGAGGCGCCGTTCGTGCCGCTGGCACTCGCTGACGGCGTTGCCGACGACGACCCGCTCGTCGACGATCCGCTCGAGCACCCGACGAGGGCGGTGAGGGCGCAGAGTGAGACTGCAGCTGTGATGGTGTGTCGCATGGCTTCCTCCGACGACGGGTGCGCCGGCCGGGGCGAGCTGGGGCGTTCGTGCTCGGCTGGGGCGTCGTGACGTGCTGGGCTCACAGTAGAGCCGCCGCGACGTCAGGGGAGGGCGTTTTCGGTTGCGAATCGGTCTCGGTTGCCCGCGAGGTGACGGGGGACGATTCGGACGGGTCCAGGATCCGGGCGATGGCCGCACGCCTGCCGAGTGGGGCCCGTCAACTAGAGCCCGCCCGAGCACCGCACCCGACATGCGACGGGGGCGGCCCCGCGTCTGCGAGTGCCGCCCTCGTCCTCGGTGCGCCTGGGGAGACTTGAACTCCCACGTCTAAGACACCAGAACCTAAATCTGGCGCGTCTGCCAATTCCGCCACAGGCGCAGCGCAGACGATCCTACGTCACGTCGTCCGAGCCCATGCCGACGCTTGCACAGGATGGCAGGTAACTCACGAGGAAACGAGTCGTGCCGGGCTTACACGTGAGTTGTTCGCCATCCTGCGTGGGGCAGAACCGCGGCGGGGCCGCGCCCACCCTGCGTCAGGGCGCGCTCAGGCTTGGAACTTCAGGGCCTTCTTCAGTGACGCGACGTGTCCGGTGGCCTTGACGTTGTAGCGCGCGAGCTCGATGACGCCGTTCTCATCGATGACGAACGTCGAACGGATGACGCCGACGACGGGCTTTCCGTACAGCTTCTTCTCGCCGTAGGCGCCGTACGCCTCGAGCGTCGTCCTCGACTCGTCCGACAGCAGCGGGTACGTCAGCTGCTCCTTCTCGACGAACGTCGCGAGCTTGGCGGGCGCGTCGGGGCTGATGCCGATGACCTCGTAGCCCGCGGCCTGCAGCGGTGCGAGCGAGTCGCGGAAGTCGCAGGCCTCCGTGGTGCATCCTGGCGTCATTGCGGCGGGGTAGAAGAAGATGATGAGTTTGCGGCCGGCGTAGTCGCCAAGGGAGATCTGGGTGCCGGCGTCACTCGTCAGCGTGAAGTCGGGGGCGCGTGTACCAGCTTCGAGGCGTGCCATGGGTGAAGTCCTCCTGAGCGAATCCGTCTGGTGCGTTAACCTTTGAGTCAAGATCCTAGTTTTCCGCATGTGGCAAGGAGACCCACCATGGCACCCAAGACGGCCAAGCAGATCGAAGCTGAGCTCGCCGCGTCGCGTTCGCGCCTCGCTGGCACGATCGACGAGCTCGCGTTCCGCGCGCAGCCGAAGGAGATCGCCAAGCGTCAGACCGAGAGCGCTCGCCTCGCGCTGACCGACGCGACCCGCACTGCCGACGGCGACCTGCGCTCCGACCGTGTCGCGATGGGTCTCGGCGGCCTCGGTGGGCTGCTCGTGCTCGTCGGCCTCGCGAAGCGCCTTCGCTCCTGACACTGGGCGCCCCACGGCGCCTCCCGACGTGGCCCGTTCGTCCCGCGACGAGCGGGCCACGCGTGTTTCTCCGAGCCGTCACGTCGGGGGAGGGGCAGGCGCTGACACGGATTTGGCCCCGCACCTGCCGTTCATGTAGTGTTTCTCCTCGTTGCGCCAATAGCTCAATTGGCAGAGCAGCTGACTCTTAATCAGCGGGTTCGGGGTTCGAGTCCCTGTTGGCGCACCACTCCGGAGAAGGCCCACCGTTCACGGTGGGCCTTCTCGCATGCTCGGGTTCGAGTGCCCCGGTTCGTGAGGCGCCTGTGCCGGGTCGGGCATCACCCGCAAGGTGATGGCGGCCCGGGGCGCCCCGTGAAAGGGTTGAGGCGACAGTGAACGCCGCCAACGCAGGGAGGCAACCATGCCCGGTGAGAACGACAAGAACGCCACGTCCGCGAACGAGGAGAACACGACGCGAGACGAGCAGAGCGACGCCGAGAAGGAGATGGGGGTGCCGGCCCACGAGCTCAACTCGCAGGCGGACGTCATCTCCACCGACGACGCCGGCTGAGCGTCCCCGTCGCCGATGATCGTCGAACCGACCTGGCGCGACGTCGTGTCGCGGTCAAGGAGAACGACGAAGGGCCGGTGAACACGTGTTCACCGGCCCTTCGACACCGCGGCCACGACGTCGAACGACGTTCGGCTCCAACGGTTTTCCTGGTGCGCCAACAGGGACTCGAACCCCGAACCCGCTGATTAAGAGTCAGCTGCTCTGCCAATTGAGCTATTGGCGCAACGAGAAAGAACTATAGACGACAGCGGCACTGCGGACCAACTTCGAGCCGCGCGTCGAGTGCGGCGCAACACGATACGCCTCCGACGCGCCCAGCGGGGGATGGGACGCGGCGCGATCGGGGCGATAGATTCGTGACAGAACAGTTCTGACCACAACACACCGGAGACGACTCATGACGAGCCTTCCTGAAGCCGGAGTGGAGCGCCCGTACGGCGATCCGCCGAAGCTCGACGCCAAACCCGACTACAAGGTCGCGTTCAAGCGCGCTGCGGCCAAGTTCTCGCAGGATCAGTGCACCGATCTGGCAGCGTCGCTCACCTACTACTCGGTGCAGGCGATGTTCCCCGCCATCATCGCGGCGGTCTCGACGATCGGCCTGTTCGGCAACGGGCAGAAGACGACGGACAGCGTCATCGAAGCCATTGCGGAGATCGTCGGCAAGAACAAGGACGACATCCCCGAGGGGTTCACGACCTTCATCAACAACCTGCAGGGCGGCGGCGCCGGCCTCGCCTTCATCCTCGGCATCCTGGTGTCGCTGTGGTCGGCGTCGGGCTACGTCAACGCGTTCTCGCGCATGAGCAACCGTATCTACGACGTGGCCGAGGGGCGCCCCGTCTTCAAGCTGCGGCCGTGGCTCTACTTCGTCACGATCGTGGCGTTCGTCCTCGCGATCCTCGCCGCGTTCTCGCTCGTCGTCTCGGGTGGCATCGCGGAGCAGATCTTCGACTCCGTCGGTCTCGGCACGCAGGCTGCGACGGTGTGGGACTGGGCGAAGGTGCCGTTCGTCATCGTCGTCGTCATCTTCATCATCTCGCTGCTGTTCTGGGGTACGCCGAACGTGAAGCGTCCCTTCAAGCAGGCGATGTTCAACCCGGGCGCCATCCTCGCGTTCGTGATCTGGGCGATCGGGACGATCGCCTTCGCCTGGTACGTGTCCAACATGGGCAACTACGGCAAGACGTACGGCCCGATGGCGACGCCGATCATCCTGCTGCTTTGGCTGTGGATCACGAACCTCGCCATGCTCTTCGGTGCGGAGTTCGACTCGGAGACGTTGCGCACGCGCCAGTTGAAGACCGGCTACCCGGCCGAAGAGCTCATCCTCCTGCCGGTGCGTGACGAGAAGGGCATCGACAAGAAGGCGGAGAAGTACGACGCTCTCGTCGAGCAGGCGCACACGCTGCGCCTGTCGTCCGGCGTGCCCGACGAGGCCGTCCGCACGATGCTGCCCGAGGCTCCCAAGGAGCGTTCCGACGAGCGCACGATGGCCGCTCAGGCCGGCTCGAGCGAGAAGCGTCCGACGCGTCCGCAGTCGAAGACACAAGAAGCGGCTCCGGCGCTCGCCGCGGCCACGAAGGACGAGGCCCCCGACCTCGCGGACGGCTCCGGCGCCTCACGCGCGGACGGCGTGAGGCGTCGTCGCGCCACGGACGACGCCGCGGAGCGCGAGGCGGCGGAGATCGCCGAGGCGCGCGAGGTGCGTCGCCGTCGTGCGCTCGCCGAGAGCCGCCACAAGCGTGAGGAGCGGGAGCGTCGTGACGCGCAGCGTCACAAGGTCGAGGCCGAGCAGAAGAAGGCGGAGGCCGAGCGCGCGAAGGAGCGCAAGAAGGCCGAGGCCGAGCGTCCGCTCGAGGAGAAGTGGGCCGAGGTCGAGAATGCCCGCAACCGCTACGAGCACCCGAACACGCGCGAGTACCGCGCCGTGACGGCGGAGCGCGAGGAGCGCCGTCGCCGTTGGTTCTCGAACACGACGGCGAACTGAGCACCTGCTCAGCGCGATTCGCCGCCATGACGATGCCGCCCCACCCCGCCGAGCGCGGGGTGGGGCGGCATCGTCATGGCGGGCGCGAGGCTCGCTAGGATGTTCGCCGTGACTGACAACGACCGCGCCCACACCGACCGCATCGTCTGGATCGACTGCGAGATGACGGGCCTCGACCTGGAGAACGACGCCCTCATCGAGGTAGCCGCGCTCGTCACCGACTTCGAGTTGAACCAGCTGGGTGACGGCGTCGACGTCGTCATCAAGCCCGAGCCGACGGCCCTCGAACAGATGGGAGACTTCGTGCGCGACATGCACACCAAGTCCGGGCTGCTCGCCGAGCTCGACGAAGGGGTCAGCATGGAGGAAGCACAGGCGCTCGTGCTCGAGTACGTCATGCAGCACGCGCCCGAGGCCGGGAAGGCGCCGCTCGGTGGCAACACGGTCTCGACCGACCGCGGCTTCCTCGAGCGCGACATGCCGCAGCTCGCGGGGCACCTGCACTACCGCACGATCGACGTGTCGTCGATCAAGGAACTTTCGCGACGTTGGTACCCCCGCGCCTACTTCAACGCGCCCGCCAAGCACGGCGGCCATCGGGCCCTCGCCGACATCCGCGAGTCGATCGCGGAGCTGCGTTACTACCGCGAGGCCGTCTTCGTGCCCGCTCCCGGCCCGACGTCGAACGAGGCGCAGGTCCTCGCCAAGCGCTACGAGGTTGGCCCCTGACGCCGGACGCGGCCCTGATTGGGCGCGGCGGCACTGTTTCGGGTATATTCGTCCGCGCTGCCTGACACGGTGACGTGGACGGCGCATGGTGGGTATAGCTCAGCAGGTAGAGCACCTGGTTGTGGTCCAGGATGTCGCGGGTTCAAGTCCCGTTACTCACCCCAAGCAAGTGGCCCCCAGAGCGATCTGGGGGTTTTCTTGTCTACCCGCTCTCTGCGGGTGAGTCCCTGTAGCTCAGCTGGATAGAGCAAGAGCCTTCTAATCTCTAGGTCGCGAGTTCGAATCTCGCCGGGGGCACCGAAGCGGCTCGACCGCGGCGTGCGTTGCGCTGCCGTGCTCATGCGACGCCATGTCGTCGCGCGCCGATGCCACGCCCATGACTCGCTCATGACGCCCCTGCTCCGCGCGCTGAGTCGCCCGCCTCCGCCACATCGGGATCACGGGCCCCGCATCACCTCCTCGCCACGCGAATCACGTCACATCACCATGCCCTCATGCCACCCGATGCACTCTCAGACTCCTCCATGCTTTAGGTTTGCCTTACCTAAACGTTTGGCTGTGAGGAGTGCGTGGTGTTCGGCAACTATCTGGTCGGGCTTCGAGAGGGGCTGGAGGCGTCGCTCGTCGTCGTCATCCTCGTGGCCTACCTGGTGAAGTCGGGTCGGCGCCACCTGCTCGGGCGCATCTGGCTCGGCGTCGCCGCCGCCATCGCGATCTCCCTCGCCTTCGGCGCCGCCCTCACGTACGGCCCCCGCGGCCTGACGTTCGAGGCCCAGGAGGCGATCGGTGGCACGCTGTCGATCGTCGCCGTCGGCTTCGTCACCTGGATGATCTTCTGGATGGCACGCTCCGCCCGCAGCCTGTCGGGCGATCTGAAGAGCCACGTCGACCGCGCCGCGGACGCCTCGCGCGCCTCCCTCGTCGTCGTGGCGATGCTCGCCGTCGGCCGTGAGGGCCTCGAGACGGCCCTGTTCCTGTGGGCAGCCACGCAGGCTGCGAGCTCGGGGGAGGGCTCGTCGAGCGCGCCGCTCATCGGCGCCGGGCTCGGCCTGCTGACGGCCGTCGTCATCGCCTGCCTCCTCTACCGCGGCGCGCTGTCGCTCAACCTGTCGAAGTTCTTCACCTGGACCGGCGGCTTCCTCATCTTCGTCGCGGCCGGCGTCCTCGCCTACGGCGTGCACGACCTGCAGGAGAGCGGTGTGCTGCCGGGCCTCAACTCCCTCGCGTTCGACGTCAGCGAGCAGATCCCGCCGTCGTCGTGGATCGGCACGCTGCTCAAGGGCACGTTCAACTTCTCACCGGCGACGACGTGGTTCGAGCTCGCCGTCTGGGTTGCCTACGTCGCGATCGTCCTGCCGATGTTCATCGTGCGCGTGCGCGCACCCCACCCCCCGAAGGCCTCGGGCTCCACCGTGGCCACGAAGCAGAAGGCAACAGCATGATTCTCCCCACCCGCACCGCACGGGCATTCGCGTTCACCAGCATCGCCGGCTTGGCGCTCACCGGGTGCACGAGCAACTCGAAGGATTCCAAGGGCGACGGCAAGCTGACGGTCTCCTCCACCTCGAGCGAGTGCAAGGTCTCGGCCTCGGAGGCACCCTCGGGCACCCTGTCGTTCAGCGTCAAGAACGACGGCGACAAGGTCACCGAGTTCTACCTGCTCGGTTCGGACCGCCTCCGCATCGTCGGCGAGGTCGAGAACATCGCACCGGGCCTGACGCGTGAACTCGTCGTCAAGGCCGCGCCCGGAACCTACTACACGGCCTGCAAGCCGGGCATGGTCGGCAAGGGCATCCAGTCGAAGTTCACCGTCACCGACTCCGGCGCCGACCTCACACCGACGGGGGCCGACAAGGCGCTCGTCGACGAGGCCGACAAGCAGTACCAGGCCTACGTCAAGGATCAGGCGACGCAGCTGAGCGCGCAGACGACGACGTTCGTCAACCTCTACAAGAGCGGCAAGGACGCCGAGGCGCGCGCCCTCTACGCGAAGGCGCGCCTGCACTGGGAGCGCGTCGAGCCCGTCGCCGAGTCGTTCGGCGACCTCGACCCCAAGATGGACCTGCGCGAGGCCGACCTCGAGAAGGGCCAGGAGTGGACCGGCTGGCACCGGATCGAGAAGGATCTGTGGCCGCCGAAGTCGGGCTACACCGAGATGAGCAAGACCGAGCGCAACAAGATCGCCGACCAGCTCCTCAGCGATACCAAGACGTTCGAGACGCGCACCAAGACGACGACGTTCACCGCCGACAAGATCGCCAACGGCGCGAAGTCCCTCATGGACGAGGTCGCGACGGGCAAGGTCACCGGCGAGGAGGAGATCTGGTCGCACACCGACCTCTACGACTTCCAGGGCAACGTCGACGGCGCACGCATCGCATGGGAGAACCTGCGTCCGCTGCTCAAGAAGAAGGACGCGAAGCTCGACACGTCGATCGCGACGAAGTTCGCGGCCCTGCAGAAGCTGCTCGACAAGCACCGCGTCTCCGGTTCCGGAGACGACGCCGTCTTCAAGAGCTACGACAAGCTGTCGAAGGCCGAGGTCAAGGAACTCTCCGACGCGGTCAACGCGCTCAGCGAACCGCTGTCGAAGCTGACGGCGACCGTCACGTCCTGACACCGGCGTCGAAGCGCCCTACCCTGGGTGGGGCGCTTCGACGGTGGTCGTCACGACGATCGCAGCGACCGGATCCGCATCAGGACGGATTGACACGACGTGCAGAAGGATGGGTGAAGTGACGCAGCTGTCGCGCCGCGGGATGTTCGGTGTCGCAGGAGGCGGCGCAGCCGCAGGGCTGGCGGGTTTCGCCGGGGGGTGGGGTGCCTCTCAGGCTTCCGCGAGCCCGGCTCCCGACGCCTCGGCGCGCACCTACCCGTTCTTCGGCGCCCACCAGAGCGGCATCGTCACCCCGGCACAGGACCGGCTCTACTTCGCCGCGTTCGACGTCACCGCGAGCACCCGAGACGACCTCGAGACGCTCCTAAGTGCCTGGAGTTCCGCCGCCGAACGCATGATGCGCGGGCTGCCGGCGTCGGACGAGGTGACGTCCTACGACGCACCCCCGGCCGACACGGGTGAGGCCGACGGGCTCGGCGCGGCCGGCCTGACGATCACGTTCGGCTTCGGCCCCACCTTGTTCCGCACGAGCGACGGCAAGGATCGTTTCGGCCTGGCGAAGAAGCAGCCGAAGGAACTGCGCGAGCTGCCGCACTTCCCGGCCGACAAGCTCGACCCGCATCGAAGCGGCGGTGACCTCTGCGTCCAGGCCTGCGCCGACGACCCGCAGATCGCCGTCCACGCCATCCGCAACCTCACCCGCATCGCCTTCGGCCTCGCCGCGCTGCGCTGGGCGCAGCTCGGCTTCGGGCGCACCAGCTCGACGTCGACGGCGCAGGCGACGCCGCGCAACCTGTTCGGGTTCAAGGACGGCACGGCCAACATCAAGGCCGAGTCGCAGGACGTCGTCGACGAGCACGTGTGGGTCTCGAAGGGCGACGACGCCGCAGCCGACTGGATGGCCGGCGGCTCGTATCTCGTGGCACGCCGCATCACGATGCACCTCGAGACGTGGGATCGCACCAGCCTGCGCGAGCAGGAGACCCTCATCGGCCGCGACCGCGTCGAGGGAGCGCCGTTGTCGGGCGGCAAGGAGTTCGACGAACCACGCTTCGACGTCACCGGCCGCGAGAACAAGCCCCTCATCGCCAAGAACTCGCACGTCTTCCTCGCCCACCCGAAGAACAACAAGGGCGTCCAGATGCTGCGGCGCGGCTACAACTTCACCGATGGCAACGACGCGCTCGGTCGCCTCGATGCGGGTCTGTTCTTCCTCGCGTACGTGCGCCGCCCATCGACGCAGTACATCCCGATGCAGATGCGCATGTCCCGCGAGGACGCCCTCATGGAATACCTGCAGCACACCGGATCCGGGTTGTTCGCCATTCCGCCGGGCGCGCGCGACGGTTCCTACGTCGGGCAGACGCTGCTCGAGGGCTGACGGCGCGGCGACGCTCGAAGCGACGACGCTCAAAGGCGACGACGCTCGGAGGTAGCAGCGCGCGGGATGGCGACGTGGTCGGCAGGGCATCAGGCGTCGATGCCACAGCGCCGTCATGGCATCCGGGAACGGTGATGCGCCGAGCGAGTTGAGCCGCACGCGCGCACCGGCAAGACTGACAGGGTGAACGAACCCTTCAACGCCGCCCGGCTGCACGCAGCAGTCGGTGAGCTGCGCGCCGCCGTCGCGGCCAACGTCCTCCCGTTCGAGACGGCCGACGCGGCGGTCGCTCGGCGCTCGCAGCAGGAGCTCGTCGCGCAACTCGACGACTACGTCATGCCCCGCCTCGAATCGCTCGATGCGCCGCTGCTCGCCGTCATCGGTGGATCGACGGGTGCGGGCAAGTCGACGCTCGTCAACTCGATCGTGCGCGAGCAGGTGACGCGTTCGGGTGTTCTGCGCCCGACGACGCGCGCGTCGGTTCTCATCCACCACCCGAGCGACACGCACTGGTTCATCGACGAGCGGGTGCTGCCCGGCCTGTCACGCCTGACCGGCAGTGCGACGCAGGGTGACGACCCGTCGTCGCTGCGGCTCGTCGCGTCGGCGTCCGTGCCGCGCGGGCTGGCGCTGCTCGACGCGCCCGACATCGACTCCGTCGTCTCCGCGAACCGCGACCTGGCCCGTCAGCTGCTGTCGGCCGCCGACCTGTGGCTGTTCGTCACGACCGCGGTGCGCTACGCCGACGCAGTGCCGTGGGAGATGCTCGAGCAGGCCACGGAGCGCGGGACGTCCGTCGCCGTCGTCCTCGACCGGGTGCCGCGCGAGGCGATCGACGAGGTGCAGGCCGACCTCGCGCGCATGCTCGCCGCGCAGGGGCTGGGCCGCGCGCCGGTGTTCGCGGTCGCCGAATCGCCGCTCGACGACTTCGGCATGCTGCCGCAGGCCGAAGTCGCGCGCATCACCGAGTGGCTCAACTCGCTTGCGAGTGACGCGATGTCGCGGCAGGCCGTCATCCGCCGCACCCTCGACGGCGCCCTCGACTCGCTGGCGCCGCGGGCACGGGCGAGCGTCGCGGCGGCGCGGGCCCAGGAGGACGCCCACGCCCGCCTGAGCGACGTGGCCCACGAGGCCTATCGCGAGCACCTGCAGGAGGTGGCCGAGGGTCTTGAGGACGGCACGCTGCTGCGCGGCGAGGTGCTCGCGCGGTGGCAGGAGTTCGTCGGTACGGGTGAGCTGTTCAAGCAGTTCGAGGCCGGCGTCAGCCGCCTGCGCGACCGCGTCTCCGCTCTGTTCACCGCGCGGACGGAGAAGGCCGCACCCGCGAAGGATCTGGGGGAGGCGCTGCAGTCCGGGGTGGCGCAGCTCGTCACCTCACACGCTGAATCGGCAGCCCTCGACGCCGGCCGCGGCTGGCGCCTCGACGACGCGGGCAAACCGCTCGTGACGCGTCACCCCGAGCTGACCTCAGCCAGTCCGCAGGTGGCCGACCATATCGAGCGGCTCGTGCGCGACTGGCAGGGTGACGTGCTCGAGCTCGTTCGCTCCGAAGCCGGTGAGAAGCGCTCGACGGCGCGTTTCCTCGCGTTCGGCGTCAACGGCATCGCCGTGCTGCTCATGATCGTGACGTTCGCCTCGACAGGCGGCCTGACGGGCGCTGAGGTCGGCATCTCCGCCGGCTCGTCCGTGCTCGCGCAGCGCCTGCTCGAGGCGATCTTCGGCGACCAGGCCGTCCGCTCGCTCGCCAAGGCGGCCCGCGGTCTGCTCATCGAGCGCGTCGAGGCGCTCTTCGCCGCCGAGGAACGTCGCTACGACGCTGCGCTCGGTGAGGTGGCTTTGCCGAAGCAGGCGGCGGCTCGCATCGAGACGGCGCTCACCCATGTCGAGGAGGCGCGATGAGCTGGAAGCCGTTCGGACGCGAGCGGCGCGAACGCGCCGAGGTCGTCGCCCCCGTCACGCGCGAGGAGGTCGACGGCCGCGCCGCCGCGCTGCAACGCGCGCTGACGCTCGGTGGGCCCGCCTTGCCCGCGGACGATGTCGCCGTCGCCCGCAAGCTGCTGGCGCGCGTCGCCGAGCGCTCACGGATCGGCGGTAACCACACCGTCGTCGCGCTCGCCGGGGCGACCGGCTCCGGCAAGTCGAGCCTGTTCAACGCGCTCGTCGGCGAGCCCGTCTCGCGGGTCGGCGCGCGCCGCCCGACGACGTCACGGGCCGCCGCGGCGATCTGGGGTGAGAGCGTTCCGAGCGAGTTGCTCGACTGGCTCGACGTGCCTTCACGCCATCAGGTGCACGCCGCGATGCCACGTCATGCCGAGCTCGACGGGCTCGTCCTGCTCGACCTTCCCGACTTCGACTCCCGTGTGCGTGAGCACCGTGCGGAGGCCGATCGCGTGCTCGAGCTGTGCGATCTGTTCGTGTGGGTCACCGACCCGCAGAAGTACGCCGACGCGGTGCTGCACGAGCAGTACGTCCGTCAGCTCGCGGTCGCGAAGGCGACGTCGATCGTCGTGCTCAACCAGGCCGATCGGTTGACGCCGGAGGGGGCCGACAGCTGCCTCGCCGACCTGAGTCGCCTCCTCGTCGAGGACGGGCTGACGGACGCGCTCGTGCTGCCCACCTCGACGGTCGTCGACGGCGGTGTGACGACCCTCGTCGACGCTCTCGCGGACGTCGTGCAGGCCAAGAATGCCGCCGATCGGCGCCTCGCGGGCGATCTGCGGCATCAGGCCCAGCGGCTCAGCTCGCACGTCGGAGCGGTGCGCGAGCATCGCACGAGTGGGACGAACGCCGAGCTCGTCTCCGCCCTCGCGCAGTCGGCCGGTGTGGGGGTGGTGCTCGACGCCGTCGAGCGCGACTACCGCACAGAGGCGGCACGGCGCACCGGATGGCCGTTCACGCGCTGGTCGCAGAAGCTCAAGGCGCGGCCGCTCGCGCGGCTCGGGCTCGACAAGCAGGTGTCCGACGGCATGAGCCGCGGTGATCGGCGCGTCGTGCTCGGCAAGTCGTCGCTGCCTCCCGCAACGCCGGCCGCGCGCGCTGCGGTCGACCTCGCGACGAGGCGTCTCGGGGAGAAGGCTGCGGACGGCCTGCCGGACCCCTGGGCAGACGAGGTGCGCAGCGCCGCGACGGGGCGTGACGGCGCCATGGCCGACGCGCTCGACCAGGCCGTGCTGCGGACGCCGTTGCGCGGACGCTTCCCGGGTTGGTGGGCCGCGGCGTCGGCGCTGCAGTGGGCCTTCGCCGGTGTCGCGCTGGCCGGGGCCGCGTGGTTGATCGTGCTCGCGCTGCTCGGCACGATGCAGATCCACGTGGGCGTCCCGACGATGGCGGGTGATTGGCTGCCCATCCCGCTCGTCATGCTCGCCGGCGGGTTGCTCGCGGGGTTGTTGCTCACGGTCCTCACGCGGACCCTCGCTCGGACGGGAGCCCGACGCGCACGTCAGGATGCGCAGGAGCGCCTCGACGAGGCCATCGCGCAGGTGGCGTCGGAGCGCATCATCGCGCCCGTCGAGGCGGTCGTGAGGCGCCACGACGACACGGCACGGGCGCTCGCGGAGGCGTCGGCCTGAGCCGCGGGCGATGGTTGCGGTGCTGGTGGGTGGGGGCTCTGCGGACGGTACGGCCGTGGGTCAGGCGCGGGGGGACCGTGGTTCGGCTCCGGGCTGGGGATGGTGACGCTGCGTCGCGGCCGTCCCCAGGCGAGGCGTGCCAGCTGTGAATCTGCCTCCCAGGCAGCGCTCGGGAGGGCCTATCCACAGCATCGGTGACGGTGGGACGCGCGGGGCGGACGAACCTGCCTAGCGTCGGGATCACGACCGGCCGAGGTGGCCGGCGCGACGCCTGACGCGGCCGCGGCCGCAGTGGAGGAACCACCATGAACGAGGTAGCGATCGACATCAGCGGCACCGTCGTCACCGACCCGGTGCTGCGCCAGACGAAGACAGGGGATGCGTTCCTCACGTTCCGGATGGCGGTCAACGAACGCCGCTGGAACGCGCAGGAGAACACGTGGAGCGACGGTGCGTCGCAGTTCTTCAGCGTGACGGCGTTCCGCACGCTCGCGGGCAACGCTTATCACTCGCTCGCGAAGGGTCAGCACGTCATGGTCTCGGGTCGGCTGCGGCTCAGTCAGTACGTCGCGCAGGACGGCTCGCAGCGCATGAGCGTGCAGATCGACGCGCACGACATCGGCGCCTCCCACAAGTTCGGGCAGACGTCGTTCACGAAGTGCTCCGACCCCGTCATCCCGAGCTCCCACCGCCTCGCCGACGACATCGTCACGGAGGTGACGCGCACGGTGGAGAACGAGCAGTTCGGCCGCAGCGAACCCGCGTCCGACGAGGAAGCCACCGAGGGGCGCCGCGCGCTCGTCGACGCCTGAGACGGCGAGGCCGGCCGGACGGTGAGCACGTCACCGCCCGGCCGGGCGGACGTCGGGCCCCGCACGCGCCGCGGAAAGTCGCGTCGAACGGCTTGCAACCGATAGCCTCGGGCGCATGGCTGAGTTCATCTACACCATGACCAAGGCGCGCAAGGCCGTTGGCGACAAGGTGATCCTCGACGACGTGTCGATGTCGTTCTACCCCGGCGCCAAGATCGGCGTCGTCGGCCCCAACGGCGCCGGCAAGTCCACCATCCTCAAGATCATGGCGGGGCTCGACCAGCCCAGCAACGGCGAGGCACGCCTGTCCCCGGGCTACAGCGTCGGCATCCTGCTGCAGGAGCCACCGCTCAACGAGGAGAAGGACGTGCGCGGCAACGTCGAGGAAGGCCTCGGCCAGATCAAGGTCGACCTCGACCGGTTCAACGAGATCTCCGCCGAGATGGGCGAACCCGACGCCGACTTCGACGCCCTCATGGAGGAGATGGGCAAGCTCCAGGAGAAGATCGACGCGGCCGATGCGTGGGACATCGACTCCCAGCTCGAGCAGGCCATGGACGCCCTGCGCTGCCCGCCCGGTGACGCCGATGTCTCCGTCCTCTCCGGTGGTGAGAAGCGCCGCGTCGCGTTGTGCAAGCTGCTGCTGCAGAAGCCCGACCTTCTCCTGCTCGACGAGCCCACCAACCACCTCGACGCCGAATCCGTCCTCTGGCTCGAACAGCACCTTGCGAGCTACCCGGGCGCCGTCCTCGCCGTCACCCACGACAGGTACTTCCTCGACAACATCGCCGGCTGGATCTGCGAGGTCGACCGCGGTCGTCTCTACCCGTACGAAGGCAACTACTCGACGTACCTCGAGAAGAAGCAGGAGCGCCTCACCGTCCAGGGCAAGAAGGACGCGAAGCTCGCCAAGCGCCTCAAGGAAGAACTCGAGTGGGTCCGCTCCAACGCGAAGGCCCGCCAGACGAAGTCGAAGGCACGCCTCGCGCGCTACGAGGAGATGGCCGCCGAAGCCGAGCGCACCCGCAAGCTCGACTTCGAGGAGATCCAGATCCCGCCGGGCCCGCGCCTCGGCGCGCAGGTCATCGAGGTCAACGACCTCAAGAAGGGCTTCGGCGACCGCGTCCTCATCGACGGGCTGTCGTTCACGCTGCCGCGCAACGGCATCGTCGGCGTCATCGGCCCCAACGGCGTCGGCAAGACGACCCTGTTCAAGACGATCGTCGGCTTCGAAGAGCCAGACGCCGGCACCGTGAAGATCGGTGAGACGGTCAACATCAGCTACGTCGACCAGAACCGCGCCGGCATCGACCCCGAATCGACTCTGTTCGAGGTCGTCTCCGAAGGAAACGACCACATCCAGGTCGGCCAGGTCGAGATCCCCGCACGCGCCTACGTCTCGCAGTTCGGGTTCAAGGGCCCCGACCAGCAGAAGAAGGCCGGCGTCCTGTCCGGCGGTGAACGCAACCGCCTCAACCTCGCCCTCACCCTGAAGCAGGGCGGCAACCTGCTGCTGCTCGACGAACCGACCAACGACCTCGACGTCGAAACCCTCGGATCCCTCGAGAACGCGCTGCTCAGCTTCCCCGGCTGCGCCGTCGTCATCAGCCACGACCGCTGGTTCCTCGACCGCGTCGCGACGCACATCCTCGCCTACGAAGGCACCGACGAGAACCCCGCCGCGTGGTACTGGTTCGAAGGAAACTTCGACGCCTACGAGAAGAACAAGATCGAACGCCTCGGCGCCGAAGCAGCACGCCCCCACCGCGTCACACACCGCCGGCTCACCCGCGACTGAGGATCAAGCGCGCGAAGGTAGGACCGCAGCGAAGCGAGGATCCTGCCGCAGCAAGCGCTGACGAAGTCGCGGAAAGGACACGCGACTGAGGATCAAGCGCGCCAAGGTAGGACCGCAGCGAAGCGAGGATCCTGCCGCAGCAAGCGCTGACGAAGTCGCGGTAAGGACACGCGACTGATACTCCCTCGACCCGTCTTCCGGGCGGCGCGGATCCTGAGCTCGCGGGCTCGCCCAGGATCGCCGCGCCACCTCGGTGCGACAGGCCTCCGGGCTGGATGACAGCAACGCCTCTCACTCACACCTCGCACGCTCGGTGTTCGTGAGGGGCGTTGCTGTCATCCAGAGTCCATGGTGCGCCGGGTCACTGTCCGCTGTCCCTGCGTCGTGAGGTGGGGGACGGATTGGGCTCGGGGAAGGGCTGCGTCATGACGCGTGCTCGTGGTGGCGCCGCGCCGTCAGAGCCGGCCGGCATCGCCGGCGCAGTCGGTGCTGCGGTCTGGGGGTCCGGACCGTCGGGCTGACGGGTCAGCGCCGTTTCGCGAGGCGCGCCTCGAGAGAAGCCTTCGAGGCCGGCCACTCGTGCGCAAGGATCGAATAGACAACCTTGTCGCCCAATGCGCCGTTGCCCTCGCGACGATCGGCGCGCAACACGCCGTCACGCCTGGCACCGAGACGCTCGATCGCGGCCTGTGACTGCTGGTTCATCCAGCTCGTCTCGTACCGCACACACTCGACCCCGACCGTCTCGAAGGCGTACGTCATGAGCAACAACTTGCTCTCCGCGTTCGTGCCCGTGCCGTGCGTCGACGCGCGATTCCACGTGTAGCCGATCGACACGCGCGGCACCGCGTCGACGATGTCGTAGAACGTCGTGCACCCCAACACCTGCTCGTCCGCCAGCCGCACCGCGACGAACGGCACCATGAACCCCGACTCGCGCCATGCGAGGCGCTGCTCGATCATCGCGCGAACACCGTCAGCGCGCGGAACGCTCGTGTACCAGCGCGTCCACATCTCGCCGTCGTTGACGGCGTCCACGAGGCCGTCATGATGCTCGAGCGTCAAGGGCTCCAACCGCACCAAGGACCCGGTCAGCGTGATGTCAGCGTCGAAATCAGTCATGCCCCTCAACGTAGCGCCCATGCGTCGCAGCCCGACGGATGTGACCAAGAATCGCGGATGGGCACGAACATCGCAGATGGGGACGGGAATCGCAGTCGTGCAGGGGATGGCGGTACGCGAGGTCAGGGGCGGGGGGCGTCCTTGAGGCGCATCATGCCCTCCTGCGCGACGGTGGCGACGAGGGTGCCGTCCTCGGTGAACATGCGCCCCACGCCGAGGCCGCGCCCACCCGACGTCGAGGGTGATTCCTGCGCGAACAGGATCCACTGCGTCAGATCCACGGGTCGGTGGAACCACATCGCGTGATCGAGGCTCGCAGCGCGGTAGCCGGGTGACGACCAGGCGATGCCGTTGGCGCGCATCGCCGCCTCGAGCATCGAGTAGTCGGAGGCGTACGCGAGGATCGCAGCGCTGAGCAGCGGGTCGTTCGGCACCTCACGCAGTGTGCGCATCCACAGGTTCTGGAACGGCTGACGTTCGTCCGCCGGCGCGAGATAGAGCCCGCCCTCGACGTGTCGAACGTCGACAGCGCGTCCGCGCGCCCAGTGCTGCGCCATCGGGTGATCGATGTCGCCGACGATGTCCGCGGTCGTGGGCAGCGACTCGGGGGCCGGCACGTCCGGCATCGTCACCTGGTGGTCGATGCCGCCGGCGTCCTCCTGGAAGCTCATGATGACGCTGAGGATCGGCGCGCCGTTCTGGATCGCGTGAACGCGCCGAGCGGAGAACGACCCACCGTCACGTAGTCGCTCGACGGCGAAACGCACCGGCTGCGCAGCGTCCCCCGGGCGCAGGAAGTACCCGTGCAGGGAGTGGATGTGGCGCGGCGCCCCGGGCTTGATCTCACCGACGGTGCGGCCGGCCGCGACGATGCACTGCGCGAGAACCTGCCCGCCGAAGATGCGCCCGTGCGGCTGCGGCTGCGATTCGCCGACGAACAGGTCCGCGGCGCTCTGACCGAGGTCGACGCGGCGCTCACCGTCCTCGTCGAAGGACGCGGAGATCGTTGCACTGCCCACCGGGCGGACGTCGAGGATGTTCAGCAGGTCGCCGACCGGGTCGTCGGACGGTTCGATCGAAACGAGGGAAGTCACGAGGCGAGGCTACCCATGAACGGCGCCTCCCGCGCGCAACCGCGTGACATGACACCGCCGTCGGTTGGTGATCGGGCCTGGGCGCGGGGGATAATGACCGCCATGACCTACGCGCCCGACTATGCCTCCGTCGTGCCCGTTCCGCTGCGGTGGTCGGACATGGACGCCTACGGCCACGTCAACAACGTCCAGTTCCTGCGTCTGCTCGAGGACGCCCGCATCCTCGCGTTCGCGCAGTGGTTCGGTCGTGAGCGTTCCGTCGTCGGCGAAGGCATCATCGTCGCGCGTCACGAGATCGAGTACCGGGCGCCGTTGCTGTTCCGCATCGAGCCGATCGAGGTCGCCATGTGGATCACGCACCTCGGCGGCGCGGCGTACGACGTCGGGTACGAGGTGCGCGACGGGGGGCACGGTTCGACGACGTACGCGCTCGCGGAGACGACGCTCGTCGGTTACGACTTCCAGACCGAGCAGCCGCGCCGGCTCGAGGAGCACGACAAGACGCAGCTGCGACGCTTCGTCGGCCCGCCCGTGCCGTTCCGCCACCGCGCTGCCGAGAAGCGCCGCGAGGCCTCGGCGTGAGCGACGGGTTGGAGCTCGCCGACGCCCAGGTCGCCGCAGACCTGACGACGTACGTCGCCCGCGCGCGCACGCTCGACGCCGACGGCGCGATCCGCCTCCAGGCGAGTGGATCGACGCTCGCCGCGTGGGTCGGCGTGCGCAAGGGCCGCGGACTCATGGGGGAGGGCACCGTCATCGGCTTGCGGGTGCTGCCGCTCGCGCGCGCCGTCGACGAGCAGGTCGATGTCGTCGTCCCATTGGCGGCGGTCGCCGATCGTCTGGCTCGCCGCGGTTCCCCGCAAGGTGCGGTACCGAACACCGCGCCCGGTGCAAGCCCCCAGGTCGTCGACGAATCCGATGGCGCCTTCACGCTCGAGATCCCGCCGATGACGGTGCGCACGTCCTGGGCCGCTGTCACGCCCCCGCGCAGCGGATGGTCGCCGCTGGCGCGCCTGCCCGTCGACGGTCTCGTGCACGTCGCGCGCGTCGGCATCGAGGAGGTCGCCACCGGAACCCCCGAGGGCGCCGGTGCCGCAGCCGTCGAACAGCTCCGTGAACGCGTCTGGAACCGCCCGATCGAGGGTGATCTCGGCGGCGCCGACGGGCTGCCCACCGGGGCCGCGCTCGGGCTGTACGCGCTCGGATTCGCCGTCGGTGACGTCGCGACGGTGTATGGCACGGCCCGCTGGCATCGCGTCTCGACAGACGTCGGGCACGTTCTCGTGCGCTGACGGTTCGGGGTGCGCGGCGTCGTTGACGCGGGTTTGCGCACCTGAAGGGTGGGCCGCGCGGGCGAGGGATGTCGCTCGTCGCTCGGACCGCGAGCGTGCCGATCGGCTGGGGTGCGCGACGTTGCTGACGCGGGGTGCGCACCTGGCGGCGCGCGTTCGGGTGCGATGCGTCACCGTCGAAATCGTCCGCACCTGAGCGGTCGGGCATCCGGCGCCGTGCACGCGAGCCCGCCGAGCCGAACGATGGGTGCCTGCGCGGTTATCGTCGTGACCATGACGCACCGTTCACTACCGCAGCCACGCACCCTCGACCCCATGGACGCGCCGAGCCTGCGCTGGGGCATCATCGCGCCCGGTGGCATCGCCCGCACGTTCGCGCAAGCGATCACGGCGCGGACGTCGCAAGGCATCGTCGCCGTCGGTTCTCGAAATGTTCAGCGTGCACAAGAGTTCGTCGACGAATTCGCCTCCGGCGCAACGGCCTACGGATCCTACGGCGAACTAGTTGCTGATGACGACGTCGACGTCGTGTACGTCGCCTCACCGCACAGCGAGCACCGCGACCACGCACTGCTCGCCATCGAGGCGGGCAAGCACGTCCTCGTCGAGAAGGCATTCGCGCGCAACGCCGCGGAGGCTCGGGAGTTGCTCGAGGCGGCGGAGCGCGCTGGCGTGTTCGTCATGGAAGCCATGTGGTCGCGCTTCCTGCCGCACTACGACGTGATCCGTCAGGCCGTCGACGCCGGCCTCATCGGTGACGTGCGCTGGATCGCCGCTGACCACGGTCAGGCGCTCTACCCGGAGGGGCCCCAGCGCCTGTCCGATCCCGCCCTCGCCGGCGGTGCGCTCCTCGACCTCGGTGTCTACCCGCTCAGCTTCGCGGCGATGCTCATGCCGCAGGTCGACGACGTCGTCGCCACCGGCATCCTCACGCCGCAGGGCGTCGACGAATGCGAGACGATCACCCTGCGCGGCGGTGGTTCCATCGCCGGTCTCGGCACGACGATGGCGACGCAGACGCCCAACACCGCCGTCGTCGCCGGCACCGAAGGGCGCCTCGAACTCGACGGGTGGTTCTATTTCCCGACGCAGGTGCGTCTCGTCAGCAACGACGGCGAGGTGCTCGACACCTTCGACGGTGCCGACGACCTGCACGCGCTGCACTTCGAGGCCGTCGAGGTGGCCCGCCGCATCAGCGACGGCCGCCGCGAGTCGCCCCTCATGCCACACGCCGAGACGTTGCGCGTCATGGGTCTCATGGACGAGATCCGCCGTCAGCTCGGGGTGGTCTACCCGGGGGAGTGACCGTGCGCCAAGCACGCGTCACGCCAGGACGCACCCACGACAGCTCCGGCTACCGTCGACGCACGATGGCGGGTAACTCACAGGTAGGCGCCTCGTGACGCGCCTACGCGTGAGTTACCCGTCATCATCGCGTCACGCTGCGACCGGGTGGGCCTCGATCAGGCTCGCGTGAACCAGACCGTCACGTCGCGTTCGACGGTGAGGCTGTCGGCGTCACCGCTGCTCAGGACGACGAACGCGTCGTCGGGCAGGGCGACCGGCTCACCGAAGTTCGTGACGACCCACAGGTCCTCGTGGCCGTCACGGCTGTTGACGAACGCCACGACGTCGTCGCCGGCGCCCTCGACCCACGTGAGCGAGCCGGAGCCCAGTTCGCGGGCGTGACGCTCGCGCAGCATGCGGCGGTAGAACTCGAGCGTCGAACCGGCCACGCCGTCCTGCTGGTCGACGGCGAGGTCACCGTAGACCTCGGGCTGCGGCAGCCACGTCGCCTCCGACGGGCCGAACCCGAACGACGGCGCGTCCTTGACCCACGGCATCGGCACGCGGCAGCCGTCACGGCCGGCCTCGGTGTGCTCGGAGCGCTCCCACGTCGGGTCCTGACGCGCCTCGTCGGGCATCGTCGTGTGGTCGGGCAGGCCGAGTTCCTCACCCTGGTACAGGTAGGCGCCGCCGGGCAGTGCCAGCTCGAGTGCCGTCGCCGCGAGGGCGCGACGCAGGCCGAGTGCCGCGTCGGGCTGCGGGTCCTCGGCGCGGATGCCGTTGGGGCGCGGCTGCCCGACGGGCAGCGCAAGACGCGTGGCGTGACGTACGACGTCGTGGTTGCTCAGGACCCACGTCGTCGGTGCGCCGACGGAGTCGTTCGAGCGGTACGACGACGTGATGCTCTCGTGCAGGTCGGCGGCACGCCACGGTGTCTCGAGGAAGGCGAAGTTGAACGCCTGGTGGAACTCGTCCGGGCGCACGTAGCGGGCGAGGCGCTCGGGCGGGCTGACCCACGCCTCGGCGCACATCGCGCGGTCCGCGGCGGAGTCGTAACCGTCGGCGTCGCGCGGGTTGTAGGAGTCGAGCAACTCACGCCACGCGCGGTAGATCTCGTGCACGCCCTCCTGATCCCACATCGGGCCGCCGTTGTCGTGGCTCGCATCGCCGGTGCCGGCCATCTGCGCGTGCGCCGCGTGATCGGGCAGCCCGTCGGCCTTGATCAGGCTGTGCGCGACGTCGACGCGGAAGCCGTCGACACCGCGGTCGAGCCAGAACGTCAGGATCGAGACGAACTCGTCGCGGACCTCGGGGTTGTTCCAGTTGAAGTCGGGCTGCTTGGGGTCGAACAGGTGCAGGTACCACTGCTCGGGGTTGCCGTCGGCGTCGCTGACGCGCGTCCACGCGTTGCCGCCGAAGATCGCCTGCCAGTCGTTCGGCGGCAGTTCACCGTTCTCGCCCTTGCCGTCGCGGAACAGGTAGCGCTCGCGCTCCGGCGAACCAGGGCCGGCCGCGAGGGCCGCCTTGAACCACTCGTGCTCGTCGGAGGAGTGGTTCGGCACGAGGTCGACGATGACGCGCAGGTCGAGCTCGTGCGCGCGGGCGATCAGCTTGTCGGCGTCGGCGAGGGTGCCGAACAGCGGGTCAATGTCGCGGTAGTCGGCGACGTCGTAGCCCGCGTCGGCCATCGGGGAGGTGTAGAACGGCGAGATCCACAGCGCGTCGACGCCGAGGTCGCGCAGGTAGGGCAGCTTGGCGGTGATGCCGGGCAGGTCGCCGACACCGTCACCGTTCGAATCGGCCCACGAGCGCGGATACACCTGGTAGACGGCGGACGTACGCCACCATTCCTGGCCGCCGTGGCCGACGTGCGTCGCTGAGGTCTGCTTGATCCACGAAGTCTGTTCACTCACCGCCCCAGTTTGCCAACCACGGGCGCTGGGACGAAACCGTCCGCATCACCCGCGGCCGAGAGGGGCTCGACAGGCCCATCGCTGCCCGAGCCGTTCGACTCGGTGACGGCGGCGCGTCAGCGAACCGGGTGCTCCGGCTCCGGCCCGGGGGTGTTGACGAGGCTGTAGGCCGCGCGCACGAGGTAGTCGCGCAGCAGGCGGTCGAGCTCCGGTTCCAGGGCGACGTCGTCGCACGCCGCCATGATGTGCGTCAGCCAGCGGTCGCGCTGCTCGGGGGTGACGGCGAACGGCATGTGTCGCATCCGAAGGCGCGGGTGGCCGCGCTCGGCCGAGTACGTCGTCGGGCCGCCCCAGTACTGTTCGAGGAACATCTCGAAACGGCGCTTCGCGGGCTCGAGATCGGCCTCGGGGTACATCGCTCGCAGCGTCGCGTCCTGCGCCACGCCGTCGTAGAACACCTCGACGAGACGGTGGAACGTGGCGTGGCCGCCCATGCGGTCGTACAGCGTCGGCTCACTCATGTGTCCAGTCTTTCACCCGCGCGCCACGGCCGTCGCGTGGCCGGAGGTCCCTTCATCGGTGCCGAGGTCGGCCTCACTTCGGCAGGGCGGTGTTGACGGCGGCGAACGGCTGGGCCGGCGGGCCCTTGACGCCTGCGTCCTCGAGCGCGATGACGCTGCGTCGGCGCAGTTCGCGGCTCACGCCGAAGTTCTCGTTCGGCGCCGTCTTCGCGATGATGCGGAACGTCATGGTGCCGCCCGCCACCGATTCGACACCCGCGACGTTCGGGCGCTCGATCAGCTTCTCGCTCCACTCGGGGTCGGCCCCGAGCGCGTCGACGACGCCCTCGAGCACATGGGTGACGGTGTGGATGTCCGAGTCGTAGGCGACCGGGATGTCGACGAGCGACGTCGACCACCCCTGCGAACGGTTGGCGACGCGCACGATCTCACCGTTTCGGACGTACCAGACGACACCGTTCGCGTCGCGCAGCCGCGTGATGCGCAGCGTCACCTCCTCGACGGTTCCGATCGCCTCGCCGGTGTCGATGACGTCACCGACGCCGTACTGATCCTCGAAGATCATGAAGATGCCCGACAGGTAGTCCTTGACGAGCGACTGCGCGCCGAAGCCGAGCGCGACGCCCGCGACTCCGGCGCTCGCCATGATCGGGCCGAGCTGGATGCCGCACTGCGCGGCGATCGTCAGCGTCGCAACGACGACGACTGCCACCGTCGTGATCGAGCGCAGCAATGACCCCATCGTCGCGGCGCGCTGACGGCGACGCTCGTCGTCGAGACCTGCGGCGGCACGCAACCGGGCGCGGGTCGGAGCGAGCAGGTCGCCCGCGCTGACGGCGGTGCTCCCCGCAGCGCCTTCCGCCTCTCCCGCAGCGTCGCCCGCGCCTTCTGGCGCCTGGGCGGAAGGGGTGGCGGCGCCCGTCTGCTGACCGGCCTCGTCAATGGCCCCACGTGTCTCGTCCTGCCCAGAACGCGTCGAGCGGGGGCGGGCGATCATCGCCTCGACGGCCCGCGAGATCGCGCGGTGGGCGAGCCAACGCACCGCGACGGCCGCGACGACGATGATGACCACCTGCACCGGAGTGCCACCGACGTGGTGCCACAGATCGCCCATCGCCGACGTGCGCAGTGGGACGAGGCTCAGGGGAATCGATGACATGCCGTCATCCAATCACCCGCGCCCAGCTCGTCTCGAACGACCGACGTGGGCCGATTCGCTGCCGCCCCACGTGAAGCGAGAGTCTCGCAGAGCCCAGGCTCCCCGGGCTCTGCGAGATCACTGCCAGCCGGCGCAGCTGCGTCGCGATGGCACACACGATGCGGCCCGGGACGATCGAAACCGTCCCGGGCCGCATCACGTGCATCACGACGCGGGAAGCACGAGCACTCACGGCTCGCGCGCATCACCGCCCGTCGCGGCGGGCTCAGCCGTGCTGTCGCGCCGCCTGTGCGTCGAAGCGCTGAGCCTCGACGGCGCGCGCCACGGTGTCGCGGTTCTCGGCAACGGTGCGCACGAGACCGGCCGGGGCGTCACGGTGGGCGTCGAGCCAGGTGTTGGCCTGCGCGAGCAGCTGCGGCCCGGCGAGGGTGAACGGGAAGAACGACCCGATCGTCAGCTCCGCGATGTGGTGCGTGCGCGAGGCCCAGTAGCCCTCGGCCATCTCGAAGTAGCGCTCGACGTACGGCTCGAGCAGTGCCTCGTCGTGCACGTGCCCGAAGCCCGCGGCGGTCTCGGCGATCGTCTGGTTCGCGAGCGCGTCGGAGTCGACGACGGACGCCCACGCCGCGGCCTTCGCCTCGGCCGTCGGCATCGCCGCCCGGGCACGCGCGGCGCGCTCAGCGCCGGTCGCGGTGTTGTCCCGCTCGAGTTCGGCCGCGATCTCGAGCTCGCCGAGCACGCCACCGGCGACGAGGCTCGTGAGCAGCGTCCAGCGCATCTCGGTGTCGAGGGCGAGACCGTCGAGCACGGACGAGCCCTCGAACAGGCCGCGGACGAACGCGAGGTCGTCGGCGCTCGCGGCGAACGACGTGAACGCCTGCGCGAGCTGGAGCTGCGCATCGGAGCCGGGCTCGGCCGACAGCAGCAGACCGCGCAGAGTGCGGGCCACGAGGGCGACGACGTCGTCGCGGTGCTCCGGTGCCGTGTACGTGCGCGCGGCGGTCGTCAGCTGCCCGAGCAGGGTGCGCAGCAGCGTCGAGTCACTCTCGCCCGGCAGCGTCGCGAGGGCCATGTCGATGAAGTCGCGCGCCGACATCTCCGCATCGCGCGTCATGTCCCAGGCGGCGCCGAGCACGAGGGCGCGCGGCAGCGAATCCGTGAACGCGCGCGGGTGGGCGATGGCCGTGGCGAGGCTGCGCGCATCGAGACGGATCTTCGCGTAGGCGAGGTCGTCGTCGTTGACGAGCAGCAGGTCGGGTTGCGGCGTGCCGACGAGCTCGCTCACCTCGGTGCGCTCACCGTCGACGTCGAGCTCGACGCGCGCGGTGCGCGTCAGGGCGCCGTCACGCAGCATGTAGCAGCCGACGGCGAGGCGGTGCGGACGCAGCGTGGGGTAGTCGTCGGCGGCGCTCTGCTCGATGACGACGCTCGTCATGCGGCCGTCGTCGTCGGTCTCGACGATCGGGCGCAGCGTGTTGACGTCGGCGGTCTCGAGCCACAGCTTCGACCACTGCGTGAGGTCGCGTCCGCTCGTCGTCTCGAGCTCGGCGAGCAGCTGCGGCAGCGTCGTGTTCTGCCACGCATAGCGCGCGAAGTAAGCGCGCAGACCGGCGGTGAACGGCTCACGCCCGACGTAGGCGACGAGCTGCTTGAGCACCGAAGCGCCCTTGGCGTACGTGATGCCGTCGAAGTTGACCTCCACGTCGGCGAGGTCGCGGATCGGGGCGACGATGGGGTGCGTCGAGCTCAGCTGGTCCTGACGGTAGGCCCACGCCTTCTCGGACGTGCCGAACGTCGTCCACGCCGATTCCCAACGAGTCGCCTCGGCCTGCGCCGTCGTCGAGGCCCACTCGGCGAACGACTCGTTGAGCCACAGGTCGTTCCACCACTTCATCGTGACGAGGTCGCCGAACCACATGTGCGCGAGCTCGTGCAGCACCGTCAGCGCACGGCGCTCGACGACGGCCTCCGAGACCTTGGCGCGGAAGACGTAGATCTCGGAGAACGTCACGCAGCCGACGTTCTCCATCGCGCCCGCGTTGTATTCCGGCGTGAAGATCTGGTCGTACTTGGTGAACGGGTAGGGCTGGTCGAACTCGTTCTCGAAGAACGCGAAGCCACGCTTGGTGATGTCGAAGATCTCGTCGGCGTCCATGTGCGGCGCGAGCGACTTGCGGCAGAACACACCGAGAGGGATGATGCCGGCGCGCGTCTCGACGCTGTCGCGGTACGCCTCGTAGGGGCCCGCGACGAGCGCGGTGATGTAGCAGGAGATGCGGGCGGTGGGGGCGAACTCCCACGTCGCGGCCGGCTCGCTCACCCCGTTCGGACCCGTGTAGGTCTGCGTCGCGGGCTTCGGCTCCGGCGTCGTCTCGTTCGACAGCACCTGCCAGCGCGCGGGCGCCGTGACGGTGAACTGGAACGTCGCCTTGAGGTCGGGCTGTTCGAAGACGGGGTACATGCGTCGCGCGTCCGGCACCTCGAACTGCGAGTAGAGGTAGACCTCGTCGTCGGCGGGGTCGACGAAGCGGTGCAGGCCCTCACCGGTGTTCATGTAGACGCCGACGGCGTCGACGCGCACCTCGTTCTCGGCGGCGAGATCGGTGAGACTGATGCGTGCGCCGTTCCAGTCGACGTCACGCTCCTCGCCGTTGACGACGACGCGGCTGACGGATTCGCCCAGGAAGTCGAGCCACGTCTCGCTGCCGGGCTGTGCGCTGAAGCGCACGACGCTCGACGTCGCGAACGTCGTCGGGCCGGTGGTGAGGTCGAGGGTGACGGCGTAGGAGTCGACGGTGATGTTCTCGCCGCGGGTCTGCGCGTCGTCGCGGGTGAGGTTGGCCCCGTTCACGTCAGTGGTGTCCTTCCAGCAGGGTTGAGGAACGGCGGCGCGCGAACTGGTGTGCGCCACAGCCGTTCGGGCGGTGCTGCCCATCCTTGCACGGGCGCTCGAGGTGGCAGGATGGAGCGGTGAGCGAAAATCAGCGCGAGTCCGCAGCCCCTACCGTCGAGATGTTTTTCGACCCGATGTGCCCGTGGGCGTGGATGACGTCCCGCTGGCTCATGGAGGTCGAGAAGGTGCGTGACGTGCGCGTCACCTGGCGCGTCATGAGCCTCGCCGTCCTCAACGAGGGCCGCGACCTGCCCGATGATTACCGGGCCTTCCTCGAACAGGCGTGGGCGCCCGTACGCCTCGTCATCGCGGCGCAACAGGCGCACGGCGACGACGTCGTCAAGCCGCTCTACGACGCGATCGGCACCCGCTTCCACCCCGGCGGCGCCGACCCGCGTGACGCCGAGAGCGTGCGGCGCGTGCTCGTGGAGTCGCTCGCCGAGTGCGGTCTCGAGCCGGAGCTCGTCGATGCGGCGACCAACGTGCCCGGCGACGATGTCGACGTCGCCCTGCGGGCCGCGCACAAGCGCGCGACCGACCTCGTCGGCACGGACGTCGGCACCCCCGTCGTCGCGTTCGGCGGCACCGCGTTCTTCGGCCCGGTCGTGACGCCGGCGCCCAAGGGTGAGGACGCCGGGCGCCTGTGGGACGGCTGCCTCCTCGTCGCGGGCACGCCCGGTTTCTACGAACTCAAGCGCAGCCGCGACGTCGGCCCCGACTTCAGCTGACCCTCCGCACCACCACTGCCCCTCAGGCCATATCTTCGCGACAAGGACGAGCACACATGCGCATTCACATCGGTGGCGACCACGCAGCTTTCGAGACCCAGCAGGCCCTGCTGACCTACCTGACCGAGCAGGGTCACGAGGTCATCAACCACGGCCCGAGCGAGTACGACGCCGAGGACGACTACCCGGTCTACGTCCTGCGTGCCGCCGAGGGCGTGCGTGACGACGAGGGCTCGCTCGGCATCGTTCTCGGCGGGTCCGGCAACGGCGAGCAGATGGCGGCGAACAAGGTCAAGGGCATCCGTGCCGCGCTGTGCCTGACGCCCGAGTTCGCCTCTCTCGCACGCGAGCACAACGGTGCGCAGATCCTGTCGATCGGTGGTCGCTTCGTCTCGATCGACGAGGCCAAGCAGATCGCCCGCACCTTCATCGAGACGCCGTACGCGGGCGTCGAGCGTCACGCGCGCCGCCTCGCGATGGTCGAGAAGTACGAGCGGGACGGCACGCTGCCCTCCGAGGACTGAGGCCTTCGAACGGCCCGCCCGGCGCGATCTTCTCGCCGTGTGACGGGCCGTCGGCCCGGGTCGGTGGAGCCTGTCACCCACGCAGGTGCATGCTCCACCACCCCTGGTGCGCGTGAGGCAACCCCTATAGGCTGGCGCGCGTGGTTCTGGAGGCTCAACGCGAACAGACGCGCCTGCGTCAGTCGGTGCAGCGTGCCGTGGCCACTCCGATCTCCAAGCCGCACAGCGTCGTCGTCGCGTTCGCGCTGCTCACCGCGATCGTCTGTGCCGCCGCCATCGCGCTCACGCCGACGATGTCGCATGCGGTCTTCATCCCGCTCATCGTCGCCGCAGCGTTCCTGTTGTCGGGGCGTCGCCTGGCGCTCGCCATCGCCATCGTCCTGACGGGCTATGTGACGACGGCCGCGATCACCTGGTCCGACGCGCCGACGCAGTGGTCCGTCGCGGTGGCTCTCGCCCTCATCGTCGGCATCGTCGCGTTCGCGAACCGTCAGCGCTTCACGATGGGTGTGCCGCTCTCGGTGGGCTCGAGCATGCTCAAGGATCTGCGCCAGCGGCTCGACACCCAGGCCCTGCCACCCGAGATGCCGGACGGGATGCGCGTCGAGCACTGTGTCATGCCCTCACGCGGGGATGCCTTCAGCGGTGACTTCGTCGTCGCCGCCCGACGCGCCGACCACCTGCACCTCGCCCTCACCGACGTCTCCGGGCACGGCCCGTCGGCGGGGATGCGTGCGCTGCTGCTTTCCGGCGCCCTCGCTGGGTTGCTGGGGGAGACGCGCCCGGAGGATTTTCTTCCCGGCGCGAACCGCTACCTCATCCGCCAGGGCTGGCGCGACGGGTTCGCCTCCGCCATCCACGTCTCGATCAACGTCGAGGACGGCCAGTACTGCGTCGGTACGGCCGGTCACCCGAGCGCCGCGCATTATCACGCGGGCACGCGCCGCTGGGAGATGATCACCGGCGCGGCCGGTCTGCTGCTCGGGTTGTTCGACCAGGGGCCGCAGGACTACGCGCGCGCCGGCGGGGTGCTCGAGCCCGGCGATGTCCTGCTCCTCTACACCGACGGCGTCGTCGAGGGCCCTGACGGCGACCTCGCGGCCGGGACGCAGCAGATGCTCGGCCTCGCGCAACGGGCCATCAGCGCCGGCCCGGAGGGGGCGGCCCAGCGCATCTGCGAGGCCTCGGCGCGCACCGGGGGGCAGGACGATCGCTCCGTTGTCGTCATCTGGCGGCCCGTGCCTGAGTCGTCCGAATCGCGCCACGCGCGCGGAACCGCGTCCGTCTGAGTGAGCGCGCCCTTCTCAGCGAGTGCATCTGCCCGATCGACCTATCCTGCTTGAACGACGAACGGCGCCGCCCCCCACCGGGGAGCGGCGCCGTCAGCGTTCAACGGAGGCAGCTCACTCGCCGCCGAAGGCGCCGTCGAGTTTCTCGTTCGCGAAGTCCTGGCCCTTGTCGATCTGGTCGGCGTGCTGGCCGCCCGTCTTGTCGTCGGCGAAGTCGCCGGCCTTCTCGACGCCCTGGTCGAGCTTGTCGGGGTTGTCCTGGGCGAACTCGCTGGCCTTGTCCTTGGCGCTGTCGAAAATGCCCATGATGTGCCTACTGCGAATGGAAGTGCTCCGGCGAACCGGACTCATCTTCACCGAAGCACATGCGCGGGGGCCGCGTCGAGACCGCCGGCATCGTTCGTTGGCGAACGTCTCGGTGGTCAAGACGCCCGGCGGCGACCCCTCGCGAGAGCACGGGGGGTGGCGGCCGCGGGCGAGAACAGCCCGCGCGGATTGGGGCGTCACGGCGTGTTCGGGTAATGTGTCCGAGAAACATGCGGGCGTAGCTCAATGGTAGAGCCTCAGTCTTCCAAACTGATCACGCGAGTTCGATTCTCGTCGCCCGCTCCAGCACCGCGACGGCGGCTCCCGCGGGGGCCGCCGTTCGTCTTGCGAGAGCGCGCCCCGGCGCGATCGCAGCAGGACGGCTCGCGCGGAGCGGCCCGCCTCGCCTCCGGCGAGCGGGGCTGACGGGGTGTGGCGCAGCTTGGTAGCGCGTCCGCTTTGGGAGCGGAAGGCCGCAGGTTCGAATCCTGTCACCCCGACCGTTAGCATGAACGACGAGTAAGAGGAGCGCGCCGCGCCGCAGGCAGGGCCGATGATCGGCCGGCCGGTGCGGGCGCGCCCACCATCACCGATCGACTGGAGTGCACCGCTGATGAAGAGCGCTGTCGAAAACCTCACCCCGACCCGGGTCAAGCTCACCGTTGACGTCACGGCCGATGAACTGAAGCCGAGCATCGAGAAGGCCTACACGACCATCGGCTCGCAGGTTCAGATCCCCGGTTTCCGCAAGGGCAAGGTTCCCGCGAAGCTCATCGAGCAGCGTTTCGGCCGCGCGGCCGTCATCCAGGAAGCCGTCAACGAGGCGCTTCCGGAGCTGTACACGAACGCGATCGTCGAGAACGACGTCAAGGTCCTCGGCCAGCCCGAGGTCGACATCACCGAGTTCCCGCTCGAGGACGGCGCGGGCCTGAGCTTCACCGCCGAGGTCGACATCCGCCCCGAGATCACGCTCCCGGCGTTCGACACGCTCGAGGTCGAGGTCGAGCCGATCGAGGTCTCCGACGCCGACATCGACGAGCGCATCGCCGAGCTGCGCGAGCGTTTCGGCACGCTCGAGTCGGTCGAGCGCAAGGCCAAGAAGGGCGACTTCGTCACGATCGACCTGTCGGCCACGATCGACGGCAACGAGATCGACGCCGTGTCCGGTGTCTCCTACGAGATCGGCTCGGGCACGATGCTCGACGGTCTCGACGAGGCACTGACGGGCCTCAAGGCCGGCGAGGAGACGACGTTCACCTCGCCGCTCGCCGGCGGTGAGCACGAGGGCGAGAACGCCCAGTGCACCGTCAAGATCGAGTCGGTCAAGGTCCGTGAGCTGCCCGAGCTCGACGACGAGTTCGCCCAGCTGGCGTCGTCGTTCGACACGATCGACGAGCTCAAGGCCGACCTGCGCGCCGAGGTCGAGCGCACCAAGCGCTTCGAGCAGGGCGTCCAGGCCCGCGACAAGGTGCTCGAGGTACTCCTCGAGCAGCTCGACATCCCGGTGCCCGAGTCCATCGTCACCGAAGAGGTGACGAACCACCTCGAGGGCGAGAACCGTCTCGACGATGACGAGCACCGCGCCGAGGTCACCGAATCGACGCGTCAGCAGGTCGCGACGCAGCTCCTGCTCGACGAGATCGTCGAGAAGCACGAGATCCAGGTCGGCCAGGACGAGCTGATCGAGTACCTCATCATGTCGGCGCAGCAGTACGGCATGGACCCGAACACGTTCGCGCAGGCGCTCGACGCGCAGGGCCAGGTGCCCGCCATCATGGGTGAGGTCGCTCGCCGCAAGGCGCTCGCCACCGTTCTCGAGTCCGCCACGGTCAAGGACACGGCGGGCAACGTCGTGGACCTGAACGCCGCCGTCGACACCGGCGAGGACGAGGACGAGGCGCAGGCCGCCGACGCCGCCGACGGTGAGAACGCCACTCCGGTCGCCTCCGAGGACGCCGACGCCGACGCTGCGGACAAGCCCGCCAAGAAGGCTGCCGCGAAGAAGACGACGACCAAGAAGGCCGCGACGAAGAAGACGGCAACGAAGAAGGTCGCCGCCCCCGCCGAGGCCGCTGACGCCGCCCCCGCCGAGGCCGCGGAGAAGCCGGCCAAGAAGGCCGCCGCCAAGAAGACGGCTGCGAAGAAGACGGCGACGAAGACCGCCGCCAAGAAGACCGCTGCGAAGAAGGCGGCCAAGAAGGCTGTCGACGGCGAGTGAGTCGTCACTGACGTCTGAGACGAGGGGCCGCGCGAGCAATCGGGCGGCCCTTCGTCGCGTCCGGGCTCAGGCGAACGTCGCGCCTTGCGCTGACGGCGAACAAGCCCCGAGACGGGGACGAAACGCCCGGGCCCGCGCGTTAGGGTCAGTGAAGAGTTCAAGCGTGATGTCACCCGCTCGGGGTGGCAGATTCGGAACGGAGTGATCCCTTGACGAATGCCCAGTCCTCGGACGTGGTCATGGCAGGCCCGCAGATGGCCGCCGGCCTCGACGACCAGATCTACAACCGGCTCCTCAAGGAGCGCATCATCTTCCTCGGTTCGGATGTTCGCGACGACAATGCGAACGCCATCTGCGCGCAGCTGCTGCTGCTCGCCGCAGAGGACCCGGAGAAGGACATCTGGCTCTACATCAACTCGCCCGGTGGTTCGGTGACGGCCGGCATGGCCATCTTCGACACGATGCAGTGGGTGCCGAACGACGTGTGCACCGTCGCGATGGGTCTGGCCGCGTCGATGGGTCAGTTCCTGCTGTCCGCCGGTGCCAAGGGCAAGCGCTACGCGACGCCGCACGCGCGCATCATGATGCACCAGCCGCTCGGCGGCATCCAGGGCACGGCCTCCGACGTGAAGACGCAGGCCGAGCAGCTGCTGCACATCAAGAAGCAGATGGCCGAGCTCATCGCCGAGCACACGGGCCAGCCGGTCGAGAAGATCTCGGCCGACTCCGACCGCGACCGCTGGTTCACCGCGGCCGAGGCCAAGGAGTACGGCTTCGTCGACCACGTCTTCGAGCGTTCGCAGGACGCCACCAAGGACGCGACCGGGGACGCTGCGGCATTCTCCGAGTCGTCCGACCACTGATCTCGCCCACGAAGGAGACCTTCATGAACACCCACAGCTCCATGGGCCACCCGATGGGCGGCGTCACCGCGCCGATGCCGACGAGCCGCTACATCCTGCCCCAGTTCGAAGAGCGCACCTCGTACGGCACGAAGCGCCTCGACCCGTACACGAAGCTGTTCGAGGATCGCATCATCTTCCTCGGCGTCCAGGTCGACGACGCGTCTGCCGACGACATCATCGCGCAGCTCATCGTGCTCGAGTCGCAGGATCCGGACCGCGACATCGTCATGTACATCAACAGCCCCGGTGGTTCGTTCACCGCGCTGACGGCGATCTACGACACGATGCAGTACATCCGCCCGGACGTGCACACGTTCGTCCTGGGACAGGCCGCCTCGGCCGCCGCCGTCCTGCTCGGCGCCGGCGCGCCCGGCAAGCGGTACGCGCTGCCGAACGCGCGCGTGCTCATCCACCAGCCGGCGATGGAGGGCTCGGGCGGCCAGGCCTCCGACGTCGAGATCCAGGCCAACGAGATCATGCGCATGCGTGAGTGGCTCGAGGAGACGCTCGCGAAGCACTCCGGCCGCTCGATCGAGCAGGTGCGTGCCGACATCGACCGCGACAAGATCCTCACCGCCGAGATGGCCAGGGAGTACGGCCTCATCGACGAGGTGCTGACGAGCCGCAAGGCGTCACTGGAGAGCTGATGGCTCCGGGCCCACCGGGCCTGACCCGCCACGACGAACGTGCCCGCTCCTTCCGTGTGGAAGGGGCGGGCACATTCGTCATGTCGGCATCACCCGCGGCGGGGGAGCGGCCCGGGTGTCACAGCCGCTCGCCGGTCTCAGTGTCGAAGACGTGGACGTGGTCGGCCAAAGGCTTCACCGCGAACCGGTCACCCTGCGTCGGGCGCACGCGCTTGTCGACGCGCGTGCCGATGCGGGGGCCGTCAGGCTCGCCCGCGGGGCGACCGTAGACGAACGCCTCCGAGCCGAGCGTCTCGACGAGTTCGACCTCGAGCTCGAGCGCACCCGCCTCACCGGGCTGCGCGACGACGAACGCCTCGGGGCGCACCCCGATCGTCACGCGATCCGACGTCGCCTTGATGTCGCGCGACAACGACACCCGCATGCCGTGGAACGTCGCGTCACCGCCGGTGAGCGCGGCGTCCATGAGGCTGATCGACGGCGAACCGATGAAGCCTGCGACGAACGTGTTGCGCGGCCGTTCGTACAGCTCCTCCGGGGTGTCGCACTGCTGCAAGATGCCGTCCTTGAGCACCGCGACACGGTGACCCATCGTCATCGCCTCGACCTGGTCGTGCGTGACGTAGACGGTCGTGACGCCGAGGCGTCGCTGCAGCGCCGCGATCTGCGCACGCGTCGAGACGCGCAGCTTGGCGTCGAGGTTCGACAGCGGCTCGTCCATGCAGAACACCTTGGGCTGGCGCACGATCGCGCGACCCATGGCGACACGCTGACGCTGGCCACCCGACATCGCGCCCGGCTTGCGGTCGAGGAGGGGCTCGAGCTCGAGGATCTTCGCCGCCTCCTCGACGCGGGCGTTGATGTCCGCCTTCGAGGTGCCTGCGTTCTCGAGCGCGAACGCCATGTTCTGACGTGCCGTCATGGTCGGGTAGAGCGCGTAGCTTTGAAAGACCATCGCGACGTCGCGATCACGGGGACGCACGCCGGCCTGGTCGTGGCCGTCGATGAGGATGCGGCCCTCGTCGACCGGTTCGAGGCCGGCGAGCATGCGGAGCGTCGTCGACTTGCCGCAGCCCGACGGGCCGACGAGGACGAGGAACTCCCCGTCGGCGATGTCGAGCGTGACCTTGTTGACGGAGGGACGGGGCGCACCCTTGTGCAGGCGGGTGGCCTCGTCGAAGGTGACGGATGCCATGAATTACTTCTTCAGCTTGGGCTTGATCTGGGAGTCGTACTTCGCCTGCAGCGCCTTGTCGAGCGCCTCGAGCGTCGACTTGACGTCCGAGCCGGCGATGATCTTGTCGAGCGAGGTACCGATGTCGATGCCACCGCCGGGCAGGAACACGCGGACGTTGTCCTGGGGGCGGGCCTTCGGCAGCTGCTTGACGGCGACGGCGTATTCGGGGTTCTTCTCGAGGTACGCCTTCTCCTTCGCGTCGTCCATGGCGGAGGTGCGCACCGGCAGGTACCCGGTCGCCTGGGAGAAGGTGATCGTGTTGTCCTTGTTCGTCATGAACTCGATGAACTTCACGGCGTTCTTCTGACGCTCGGCGGAGATGCCCTTCGGCACCGCGAGGCCGGCGCCACCCGTCGGCACGGTCTTGATGCCGCCCGGCGCGGGCAGGAAGCCGATGCCGACCTTGAAGCTTGCGTCCTTGATGACGCCGGCGAGGCCACCGGTCGACTCGATGGCGCAGGCGCCGATGCCCGAGGCGAAGTCGGCCTGGCTGTCCTTCGACGTCTGCATCCAGCCCTTCTTGGCCCACCCCTGGATCTTCGTGGCGGCCTTGACGGTGCCCTCGGACGCCATGGTGGGCGTCCAGTCCTTCGAGTAGCCGCCGCCGTAGCTCCACGCGATGGACTGGAACGTCCAGTCGAGGTAGTCGGAGCCGTCGTCCAGGACGATGGCCTTCTTGCCCGAGCCCATGGCCGACTGCAGCTTGGGCGCCCACTGCTCGAACTCGTCCCACGAGGTCGGCGCACGGTCCGGCAGACCGGCCTTCTTCCAGGCGTCCTTGTTGTAGTAGAAGATGACCGTCGAGCGCGAGTACGGCAGGGCGTAGTGCTTGTCCTCGTACTTGTAGTCGTCGTACAGGCCCTTGACGTAGTCGTCCGTCGAGAGCTTGTTCTCGGACGTCAGGGCCGACATGTCGGCCAGACGGTCGTTGAGGGCGAAGTTGAACCACGTCGTGTCGGAGACGATGACGACGTCGGGCAGGCTGCCGCCGGACAGGGCCGCGTTGAACTTCTGCGCGACGTCGGGGTAGCTCTTGCCGGCGTCGACGAGCTTGACCTTGAGGTTCGGGTTGGCCTTCTCGAACTCGGCGATGAGCTTCTGCTCGGTCGCCTTCGACTTGCCGGGGTGGTTGCTCCAGAACTCGATCGTGTTCGAGTCGCCGCCACCGTTGTTACCACCGCTGGAGGAGCCGCCGGAGCCGGCGCAGGCGCTGAGGCCTGCGGTGACGACGGCACCAGCCGTCAGGCCGAAGAGGTTGCGGCGCGAGAGTGTGGACATGAGTTTCTTCCTTCGTCTGGGTGAAGCGTGGGGGAGAGGGTCAGCCCTTGACGGCGCCGGCCGTGAGGCCCTTGATCATGTGGCGCTGCAGGACGAGGAACAGGGCGAGAACGGGGAGCATGGCGAGCATCGTGGCGGCCATGACAGGGCCCCAGTCCGTGATGCCCTCGTTGTTCTGCAACTGGGTGAGGCCGACCGGCAGGGTGCCGGTGCGCTGGTCGTCGGACATGAGGAACGGCCACAGGTACTCGTTCCACTCGTTGACGACGGTGATGATGGAGAACGCGATGAGGGTCGGCCACGACATCGGCATGACGACCTTGCGCAGCAGCTTCATCGGCCCGGCCCCGTCCATGCGCGCGGCCTCGATGATCTCGCTGGGGATCGACAGGAACTGGTTGCGCATGAGGAACGTGCCGAACGCGACGCCCGCCAACGGCAGGATGATGCCCTGGTAGGTGTTGCGCCAGCCGAGCTGGCTGACGAGGGCGTAGTTCGAGATCACGGTGATCTGGTTCGGCACCATGAGCGCCGCGATGACGACGATGAACACGAGGTTGCGCCCGGGGAAGCGGATGAGGCTCAGGGCGTAGGCGCTCATGACACCGAGGACGATCTTGGCGAGCGACAGGATGACGGTGACGATGACCGAGTTGCGGAAGAAGTCCCAGAAGGGGATCGACTGCGTCGCGGTCTTGTAACCCTCACCCGTGACCGAGTGCGGGAACCAGACGGCGGGCGTCGTGTAGATGTCGCTGCGGTGCTTGATCGACGTCATGAAGATCCAGTACAGCGGGATCGCGACGATCGCGAACGCGATCATCATCGCGGCGTAACCGGCGATCGTCATCGGCAACCCGCCGTGGTCGAGGACCTCGTTGCTGTGCGCCTCCTCGCGGGGGCGTCGTCGGAACGGGGAGGAACCCGACCGCTTCGGCGTGGCCGCAGCGGCGTTCTCCTGCGGGGCTGCGGTGCTCATGCCTTCTGCTCCTTGTCCATGACCCGCACCTGCACGACCGTCACGACGAGCAGGATGAGGAACATGATGGTCGCGATCGTGGCGCCGTAGCCGGCGCGCTGGTTGACGAACGTCTCCTGGTACACCTGGTAGACGAGCGTCGACGTGCCGTAGCCCTGGGGGCCACCGCGCGTCATGATCTGGATGATGTCGAAGACCTGGACCGAGTTGAGCAGCACCGTGATCGACAGGAAGAACGTCGTCGGGCGCAGCTGCGGTAGCAGCACCTTGGTGAAGCGACGCCATGACGACGCGCCGTCGATCTCCGCGGCCTCGTCGAGGTCGGTGCGGCGGCCCTGCAGCGCGGCGAGGTAGATGACGAACGTGTAGCCGATGTTCTTCCACACATACGTGAGCGTCACCATGACGAGGGCCCAGTTCGGATCCTGGTAGAAGTCCGGGACGCTGAGGCCGACGCGGTGCGCGAGGTCGGAGAGCAGACCGAAGTGCGGGTCGAAGACGAACTGGAACGCGAGGCCGACGGCGGTGCCGGACAGGACGAACGGCGCGAAGATCGCCGAGCGCACGAGGTTGCGACCGCGCAGCTGACGATCGAGCAGCAGCGCGAGCCCGAGGCCGATCATCATCGACAATCCGACCGTCGCGACGGTGAAGATGGCGGTGTTGCGCAGCACCTGGTGCGCGTTGGCGTCGTGCAGCCACGTCGAGTAGTTCTGCAGACCGATGTAGTTGAGCGTCGGCGCCGACAGCGTCCAGTCGGTGAACGACAACCGGATGTTGTCGATCAGTGGTCGGTAGGTGAACACGGCCAACAGCGCGAGGTTGGGCAGCAGCAGCGCTGCCGCCGTCAACCATTCACCGACGGGCCGGCCGCGGCGTGGCGGCGGGGGGCCGAGGGGCGCGGGCGGGTGCGCCTGCGGCGAGAGCGTGGGGGGGTCTTCGAGCACGCGCAAAGGTTGTCCTGACAAGGTGTCCTGGAAATGAACAACAGGTGTTGGTCGTGTGTCCATTTGAGAGTGATTCGCGACGCGAGGCGTGCGGGGACTCCGCGTCCGTTGCGCCCAGCGCGAACAGCCTTGGCCGGCGCCCGCCACGCGGGATTCAATGAGGGGCAGCGAGGGCCCCGTCGACTACCGTCGTCGGGTACGCACACCCGTCTCGCGGCGGGTCGCTCGACGAAGGGATGACGGATGGCACGCGTGGGAGAGAGCGGCGACCTGCTCAAGTGCTCGTTCTGTGGCAAGAGCCAGAAGTCGGTCAAGAAGCTCATCGCCGGCCCGGGCGTCTACATCTGCGACGAGTGCATCGACCTGTGCAACGAAATCATCGAGGAAGAGCTGACCGACTCGGTCGACATCGGCCTCGAGAAAATGCCGAAGCCGCGCGAGATCTTCGACTTCCTGCGTGAGTACGTCATCGGACAGGACGCGGCGAAGCGCTCGCTCGCCGTCGCCGTCTACAACCACTACAAGCGCGTCCAGGCCGCCGAGGCGTCGGGGTCGAAGGATCCGGTCGAGATCGCGAAGTCGAACATCCTGCTCATCGGCCCCACGGGCTGCGGCAAGACCTACCTCGCGCAGACGATGGCGCGCATGCTCAACGTCCCGTTCGCCATCGCCGACGCGACAGCCCTGACGGAGGCCGGCTACGTCGGTGAGGACGTCGAGAACATCCTGCTCAAGCTGCTGCAGGCGAGTGATTTCGACACCAAGCGCGCCGAGACCGGCATCATCTACATCGACGAGATCGACAAGGTGGCGCGCAAGAGCGAGAACCCGTCGATCACGCGTGACGTCTCCGGTGAGGGCGTGCAGCAGGCGCTGCTCAAGATCCTCGAGGGGACGGCCGCGTCGGTGCCGCCGCAGGGCGGGCGCAAGCACCCACATCAGGAGTTCATCCAGATCGACACGACGAACGTGCTGTTCATCGTCGGTGGCGCGTTCGCGGGCCTGGAGAAGATCATCGAGGACCGCAAGGGCAAGAAGGGGCTCGGCTTCGGCTCGCAGCTGCACCTGCCCGCCGGTGGGGATGCGTCGATGACCGACGTGCAGCCCGAAGACCTCATGAAGTTCGGTCTCATCCCCGAGTTCATCGGCCGCCTGCCCGTCATCACGACCGTCGAGCCGCTCGATCGCGAGGGCATGGTGAGCATCCTCACCGAGCCGAAGAACGCACTCGTCAAGCAGTACAAGCGCATGTTCGAGATCGACGGTGTGCAGCTCGAGTTCACACCAGACGCCCTCGACGCCGTCGCCGAGCAGGCGATGAGCCGCGGCACCGGCGCGCGCGGGTTGCGCGCCATCCTCGAAGAGGTCCTGCTGCCCGTCATGTTCGACGTGCCGAGCGAGGACGACATCGACAAGGTCGTCATCACGCGCGAGGTCGTGCTCGACCGCATCACCCCGACGATCGTGCGACGTCGCGCTGCCTAGCGATAAATTTCGCATGTTCAAATTGGTCACGGTTCTTGTAGGTGGATCTCTACGCAGACCGCCCAATGGGAAGCCGCACGCAAAGCCTTGGTTCGACGCACCGAACTTCGACAACCTTGCGGCGTACTGCGAGCCTCACGTCTCGAGGGTGCGGGAGATGGACGCGGTTTTCCTGGGGGAGCTAGCGTCGATGCGAAGACTAAGTCGACGACGTAGACATCGAACGGCGCTGTGGATCCTGACAAGTGCTCTCGGGTGCTATCTCGCCGCAAGTGCAGTGCTTTTAATCAGCGGCTTTTCATGGGTGAAAATGGGCGCCTCTGCAGCCGCCGCCTATCTTGCTTCAAGATTGATATTAGAGTGTTTGCGTCGCGGGTCCTATAAGGCGTCTGAGCGTGAGCGAAAAGGCGCCGAAAAACTTCTAGCTGACCATCTGGCTGGCCGCGATTGCATTCTGGCTAGTGCAGGGGTCGTGGAGCCGTTGCCTCCGACGTCCGCAGCGATTGGCGGGCGAGTCCCTTTGGCCGCACCTCGGTTCCCAAGCGCTCGTCTGAGCGACGTCATGCGCGCTTCGCGAAGTGCGGATCTCGAACGCCCCAGGTCGTGGTCCATGCATGATCTTCAGCAGCTGACTGGGCAAGAGTTTGAGCAGGTAGTGGCTGCGAGACTTTTGCTCGACGGAGTCCTCGGGGTGAGGGTGGTTGGGGGTCCCAACGATCGGGGTGCCGACATAGTCGGTGAATGGAGCGGGGGCGAGATCGTTATCGTCCAATGTAAGCGCTATCAATCGTCGACAAAAATTAATTCTCGTGATATGCAGATGTTCGCAGGTGTCGCCTTCACGTTGCATAACGCAAATGTACCCATTTACATTACGACGTCAAGTTTTACCCGCCAGGCGGTGGGTGTTGCTGGTGAGTGCAATATTCATCTACTGGGTGGCACGCAAGTTCTACGGTGGCTCGCGGGAAACGACTCCTTCCTCCAATGCTCACTACAGGCGCCGCCAGTCTAGGCGCGTTATCGCCACCTAACCGTGCGACATGAGCTCTCGAGGTTGCTAAGGGGATACGCCGAAGACTCCATGCAACTCTTCTTGGACGTGCCTCCAGTCTGTCCTAGCGCCAAGGCGGGCTGAGCCCCCCTCTCACGGCTCAGCTCGCCCATCGGTGCGTCAGTTCTTGACCTTCGGCGGGGGAGCGAGCAGCTCGGTGTCGCGCACGAGCAGGACGCCGTTCTCCGTCTCCTCCTCGACGCTCGTCATGGCGCTGATGCGGCCGGCTGCGCGCAGGTCGGCTTCACCCTTGGTTGCGGCGGCGAGGGCCGCCGCCGGGCCGGCGAGCGTCATCGCCGTCACCTCGGCGCGCATGCCGAGCTTGGCCTCTGACTTCGCGCGGCGCACACCGGCGAGAGCCTGAGACACGGCGGTGAGGACGAGCGGGTCACCGTCGGGCAGGGACGCGAGCTCGTCGCGCGTCGGCCAGGTGGCGCGGTGCACCGACTCGGCGTGCTGCCACGACCACACCTCTTCGGTGGCGTATGGCAGGAACGGCGCGAACAGGCGCAGCAGGACGTCGAGCGCGATGCGGACGGCGGCACGCGCCGACGCCGACTCGGCCTCGCCGAATTCACCGTCACGGTTGTTGGCGCGCTCCTTGACGAGCTCGATGTAGTCGTCGCAGAACGCCCAGAAGAACGTCTCCGTCAACTCGAGCGAACGCGTGTAGTCCCACGTCTCGAAGCTCTTCGTCGCGTTCTCGACGACGTCGCGCAGGGCCGTCAGCAGCGAGACGTCGAGAGGCTGCGTGACGTGCGGCAGCAGCGCCTCGATCGTCGGTGCAGCGTCGGCATCGGGCGTCACCGGAGGCGTCATGAGCGCGAACTTGGAGGCGTTGAGCACCTTCATCGCGAGGCGACGGCCGACCTTCATCTGGCCCGTGTCGTAGGCGGCGTCCGTCCCGAGGCGGCCCGAGGCGGCCCAGTAGCGCACGGCATCGGCGCCGAACTCCCTGACGACGTCCTCCGGTGTCTGCGCATTGCCCTTCGACTTCGACATCTTCTTGCGGTCGGGGTCGAGGATCCAGCCGGAGATGGCGGTGTTCTTCCACGGCACGGTGCCGTTCTCGTGATGCGCGCGCACGACCGTCGCGAACAGCCAGGTGCGGATGATGTCGTGGCCCTGGGGGCGCATGTCCATCGGGAAGATCTTGTCGAACAGCTCGGGGTCGCTCTTGTGCGCGGTGCCGTCGGCGATCGGCCAGCCCGTCGCGATCTGCGGGGAGAGCGACGACGTCGCCCACGTGTCCATGACGTCGGGGTCGGCGATGAACCCGCCGGCCCGGCCGCGCTGGCTCTCGTCGTAGCCCTTCGGCGCCTGGCCCTGCGGGTCGATCGGCAGCTCGGACTCGGCGGGCACGATCGGGTTGTCGTAGTCGGCCTCGCCGTTCGCGTCCAGCGGGTACCAGATCGGGAACGGGACGCCGAAGAAACGCTGACGGCTGATGAGCCAGTCGCCGTTGAGGCCCTCGATCCAGTTCGTGTAGCGGCTCTGCATGAACGCGGGGTGCCAGTCGATCTCGTTACCACGAGCGACGAGCGCCGACTGCAGATCCTTGTCACGGCCACCGTTGCGGATGTACCACTGGCGGCTCGTCACGATCTCGAGGGGCTTGTCGCCCTTCTCGAAGAAGTTGGCCTTGCGCTGCGTCTTCTTCGGCTCACCGTCGAGGTCACCGGAGGCGATGAGCGCCTTGACGACGTTCTCGCGTGCGGTGAACGTCGTCTTCGTCGCGAGCTCGTCGGCAAACAGCTGCTCGCCCGGGCCGCCCGCGATCCACTCGGGCACCTCGCCCGTGATGCGGCCGTTGCGCGTGATGATCGAGCGCGTCGGCAGCTGCAGCTCGCGCCACCACTGGACGTCGGTGAGGTCACCGAAGGTGCAGCACATGGCGATGCCGGCTCCCTTGTCCATCTCGGCGCTCGGGTGCGCGAGGACGGGGATCTCGACGTCGAACAGCGGGCTCTTGACGTTCGTGCCGAACAGCGGCTGGTAGCGCTCGTCGTCGGGGTGGGCGATGAGGGCGACGCAGGCGGGCAGCAGTTCGGGGCGGGTCGTCTCGATGTAGACGTTCTCGCCGTCGCTCGTGTGGAAGGCGACGCGGTGGTAGGCGCCCGGGTAGTCGCGTGCCTCGAGCTCAGCCTGGGCGACGGCCGTCTGGAACGTGACGTCCCACAGCCCCGGTGCCTCCTGCTGGTAGGCCTCGCCGCGCTTCAGGTTGCGCAGGAACGCCTGCTGCGCGACGGCGCGCGAACGCTCGTCGATCGTGCGGTACTGCACGTTCCAGTCGACACTGATGCCGAGACGGCGGAAGAGTGCCTCGAACGTCTCCTCGTCCTTGACGGTGAGCACGTCGCACAGCTCGATGAAGTTCTTGCGCCCGATCGGCTGCTGGTCGGCGGCCTTGACGCTCTTGCCCTCGGCGCCCTCGAGTGGCGGGGTGTAGTTCTCGATGTAGGGCTTCGTCGCGTCGCCGCGCACGCCGTAGTAGTTCTGGACGCGACGCTCCGTCGGCAGGCCGTTGTCGTCCCAGCCGATCGGGTAGAAGACCTCGCGCCCCTGCATGCGCTGGTAGCGCGCCATGCAGTCGGTGTGGGTGTAGCTGAACACGTGCCCGACGTGCAGGCTGCCCGACGCCGTCGGCGGGGGAGTGTCGATGGCGAAGACCTGCTCGCGCGGCAGCTGCAGGGCGCGTTCACGGTCGAACATGTACGTGCCGCGTTCCTTCCATACCTGGCCCCAGACGTCCTCGAGGCCGTCGACGGTGGGCTTGTCGGGCATCGTGCGGGCGCCGGGCGGCGTCTGCTGGGCTGGGGTGGTGTCGGAAGTCATGGGGTCATTTTCCCATGCCTGACGCACTGGTGCGACCGGCGGCGACGAGGCGGGCTCGGTGCGACAACGCCGGGGCGGGGGCCTAGGCTATGAGCAGATGGCCGACGACGCGCCCACATGCCGGGCGCGTAGGAGAATCAGGGCGAGACGTCGCTCGGACGAGGGAGCACACGAACATGAACGCCACGCCGCGCGGCGCCGCCGCGATCGAGCCCTTCGTCGCGCGTTTCGCGCCGAGCGACGTCACCCCCGTGGGGCCCGCGTTCGTCGAGTACGCGGCCGACCGGCTGCCGCAGTCGCTGCTCGCGCTGTACCGCGATCACGGCATCGGCTGGTACGGCAAGCAGGAGCTGCAGCTCGTCGACCCCGCCGTGTGGACGCCCGTGCTGCAGGAGTGGTTCGGTGTCGGCGTCGCGAGCATCCCGTTCGCCGTCACGAGCTTCGGGCACGTGTATCACCTCGACGAGGACGGCCGCGTGCAGTGCCTCGACCCGCACTTCCTGACCAACCTCGTCGTTGCAGAGTCGGCCGACGAGTTCTTCGCCGAGCACCTCGTCGGGCCGTCGTCGCACCTCGCGGACCTGCGCGGACCGCACCAGGGTGCGCGCACCAAGCTGGGGCTGCTCGGTGAGGGCGAGCTCTACTCGTTCACGCCGATGCTGCCGCTCGGCGGCACCGTCAGCCCCGACGCACTGACGAAGGGTGACGGCGTCCAGCACGCCCTCCTGACGCACCGCATGGTGCGCGAGCAGCGTCAGCGCTGATCCGCCAGCCTGTGGTCATGCGCTGACCTGCGGGAGCCCCGAACACCCACCTCGGTGATCAACGACGATGCCCGCCCCACTTCGATCGAAGTGGGGCGGGCATCGTCATAGCAGGGAGAGCCCGCGTCAGCGCTTGCCAGCGGAGCGAACACGCCATGCGCCCGCACCGGCAGCGCCGGCGAGCAGGCTGAATGCCGCGAGCGTCGAGGTGGAGGAGTTACCCGTCGACACGAAATCGGTGTTGACCTTGGGGCCAGCGCTCGGGACGGCGGGCGTGGCCGGAGCAGGCTGGGACGGCTTCGCCGGGGTCTGCACGACGGGCGCAGGCGTCGTCGAGACAGGTGCCGGCGTCGTCGGCTTGGCGGGTACGGGTTGGGCGGGCCTCGAAACCGTCTTCTTGACGTAACCCGCAGGGAAGGTTGCGTTCTCGCACGCCACATTGTTGTCATTGCGATCCAGCGCCGGGCGGTAGCCCGGCTCACCCTTGTTGATCGGTGCTGCGTGGGCTGCAACCGCGGCATCGCAGTTTGGGTAGTACACCGCGGCACTGGCCGGCGTTGCCGCGGCGGCGAGGGCTGCGCCGACGAAGCCCAGGGTTAGAGCAGGGGCGATGGTCTTCTTCATGAGCTGTCCTTCAGGGGCGTCACTCGTTGGTCGATCCAACGCTCTCGACGCTAGCGATCCCGCACCTCGAATGGGGGAAAGCTGATGAAACAGTGTGAGAGGGCTTCGAGGCGCGCCGGGTTCGCGATCTGGCGTTGGGGGCGTCGAGCCGTGAGCTTCCTGGCCCGGAGCACCATTCGCCATCTGGCGCTTTCCGCCCGGTCGGCCGCGCTATTTCGTGAGCGATCGGGCAGATCGCGGTCGATCAGCAGTGGGCAGTACCAGGTCGCCGGGTGGTCGGGCCGGGGCGGACGGAGATCATGTCGACGTTCGCGTCCGGCGTCGCCGTGAGGGCGAGGCGGACGGCGCTCGCGACCGACTCGGGCCGCAGGTAGTTCGCCTCGTCGTACTCGCGGCCCTCGAAGGAATTGAGCTCGACCTGCATGTCGGTCGCCACCCGCCCCGGGTGCACGGACGAGACGCGGATCCCCCTCGGGCGCAGCTCCTCTCGCATCGCGTCCGTGAGGGCGCGGGCTGCGAACTTCGACGCCGAGTAGACGCCGCCGGGGCCACCCGCCGTCAGCCCCGAACCGGAGTTGATGACGACGACGGTGCCGCGAGCCGCCTCCAGGGCGGGCAGGAGCAGCCGCGTCAGATCGGCGACGGCGACGACGTTGATCTCGAACGTGCGGCGCCAGTCGTCCCGACGCAGATCCGTCAGCGCGCCGTTGCCGAGCACGCCGGCGGAGTGGACGACGCCGTCGAGACGCGTCAATCCGAGAGCTTCGACGGCGCGAGTCGTCGAGGCCTCGTCCGCCAGATCCGCGACGAACGGCCGGGCGTTCTCGTATCGCGCACACGCCTCGGTGACGGCGTCGGCAGACGCGCCGCCGATGATGAGGTCGTGATCGGCGGCCAGGGCGTCACAGATGGCGCGGCCGATGCCGCGCGTACCGCCGGTGACGAGGACGGTGGGGCGAGACGTCATGATGTTCTCCTCAAAAGGGTGGGCCCGTCGACAGGCATGGTCGGCAGGGCGGCGGGGCTGGACTCACGGTAACGAAGACCGCGCGGCGGGCCCGGGTCGGTTCGCAACGAAGACCACGCGGCGGGCCCGGCTCCATCTGCTCGGTGGGCCCGTTGCTGCGCTTCCCGGCCCCACAGATCCTGCCCGCAGCGGCCGGTTTCTCAGCTGCCCGAGAATCGTGCATCTGCACGAGGAATGTGCGTCATGAAAGTCGTGCAGATGCACATTACTCATGCAGTCGGCCCGGGCTGGCCGACTCACCACTGGTGCAGCTGGTCCGGGCTCGTCGAGTCGCTCCGGGGCAGGTGGCAACAGGCCGGGGGGCACCGGCTTGCCCGTGCGATCGAACACTCCGCCACGGCGGGTAACATGGTGGCAACGACGTTCGAGCCGTCATCAGCGGCGAGTCCCCGGAAGAACAGGTTGCGCACACCGCGAGCGCACCCCAGTAGAACCGGGCGGGAGTGGCCCGTCACAGCCGGCATGAAGCGGTCATGTCGCTCCTCGTGCGCCCGCCACCGGGCGAGAGCGCGGGTTCGAGATGGCAAGCAAGGTGGTACCGCGGCCACCCGGCACACGCCGGCGACGTCGTCCTTGCTCGACGATCTGACGCGCAAAGGATGCCACCATGACCTACCCCAAGGTCGACCTCACGCGAGAGCACGCGGCAGCGACCCCCGATGACGCAGCGGGAGCGGCCGCCACGACCCCCGGCACCGGCGAGGCGTTCGGCATCCCCAAGGGCGTGCCGAGCAGCCCGAACTTCCCGTCCATCGAGAAGGCCGTCCTCGACTACTGGCGGCGCGACGACACGTTCCAGGCCTCGATCGAGCAGCGCGACGCCGGCGAGAACGGCGACAACGAGTTCGTCTTCTACGACGGCCCGCCCTTCGCGAACGGCCTGCCGCACTACGGCCACCTGCTGACGGGTTACGTCAAGGACCTCGTCCCGCGGTACATGACGATGCGCGGAAAGCGCGTCGACCGCGTCTTCGGCTGGGACACGCACGGCCTGCCCGCCGAGCTCGAGGCGATGCGCCAGCTCGGCCTCAAGACCAAGGACGACATCCTCGACATGGGGATCGAGAAGTTCAACGACGCCGCGAAGAAGAGCGTCATGAAATACGCCTCCGACTGGGAGGACTACGTCACCCGCATGGGCCGCTGGGTCGACTTCGAGCGCGGCTACCGAACGTACAACTCGGGCTACATGGAGTCGGTCATCTGGGCGTTCAAGTCGCTCTACGACAAGGGCCTCATCTACGAGGGCCTGCGCGTGCTGCCGTACTGCTGGAACGACGAGACGCCGCTGTCCAACCACGAGCTGCGCATGGACGAGGACGTCTACAAGAACCGTCAGGACCCGGCGGTGACGGTCGGTTTCACGCTCGAGACGGGGGAGAAGGCCCTCATCTGGACGACGACGCCGTGGACGCTTCCGAGCAACCTCGCCGTCTCCGTCGGCCCGGACATCGACTACGTCGTCGTCGAGGCCTCAGGCCCGACCGGCAGCGACGAGAAGTACGTCATCGCCGAGGCGCGCCTCGCGGCCTACAGCAAGGACCTGTTCGGCGAGAAGCTCGACGCCGACGCGCTCGCCGCGAAGGTCGTGCGTCGCATGAAGGGCTCCGAGCTCGTCGGCCTCACCTACACCGCGCCGTTCACGTACTTCCTCGACGACGAGCGCGTCGTGGGCAAGGCGTGGCGCATCCTGTCGGCCGACTACGTCACGACCGACGACGGTACGGGCCTCGTCCACATGGCTCCCGCGTTCGGTGAGGAGGACAAGGCCGCGACCGACGCGGCCGGCATCCCCGTCGTCGTGCCCGTCGGCCCCGACGGCCGGTTCACCTACCCGGTGAGCGACTACGAGGGCATGCAGGTGTTCGACGCGAACCCGCACGTCATCGACCACCTCAAAGCGGCGACGAAGGGCGACATTGCGAACGCCGGGCACGCCAGCGACGGCACCGTCCTCGTGCGCCGCGAGAGCTACGACCACTCCTACCCGCACTGCTGGCGCTGCCGTCAGCCGCTCATCTACATGGCGGTGAGCTCCTGGTTCGTCGAGGTGACGGCGATCAAGGAGCGCATGCTCGCGCTCAACGAGGAGATCGACTGGGTGCCGGGCAACGTCAAGCACGGCCAGTTCGGCAAATGGCTCGAGAACGCGCGCGACTGGTCGATCACCCGAAACCGCTTCTGGGGCAGCCCCGTTCCCGTGTGGAAGTCGGACAACCCGGAGTTCCCGCGCCTCGACGTCTACGGCTCGTTCGAGGAGATCGAACGTGACTTCGGCGCCTTGCCCCGCAATGCTGACGGCGAGGTCGACCTGCACCGTCCGTTCGTCGACGAGCTGACGCGCCCGAACCCCGACGACCCGTCGGGGAAGGCGACGATGCGTCGGGTCGACGACGTCCTCGACGTCTGGTTCGACTCGGGCTCGATGAGCTACGCGCAGGTGCACTACCCGATGGAGAACGAATCGTGGTTCGAGAACCACTTCCCGGCCGACTTCATCGTCGAGTACATCGGTCAGACGCGCGGCTGGTTCTACACGCTGCACATCCTCGCGACGGCGCTGTTCGACAAGCCCGCGTTCTCCTCCGTCATCTGCCACGGCATCGTGCTCGGCAGCGACGGGCAGAAGATGAGCAAGTCGCTGCGCAACTACCCGGACGTGTCCGAGGTGTTCGACCGTGACGGCGCCGACGCGATGCGCTGGTTCCTCATGTCGAGCCCGATCCTGCGCGGCGGCAACCTGTCCGTCACCGAGCAGGGCATCCGTGACGGCGTGCGTCAGGTCATGATGCCGCTGTGGAACGCGTACTCGTTCTTCGCGCTCTACGCGAACGCCGCAAACGGTGGTGAGGGTTACGACGCGCAGTGGTCGACGGCGTCGAACGACGTGCTAGACCGTTACCTGCTCGCCAAGCTGCACGACTTCGTCGCGCAGGTGCAGACGCAGATGGACGCGTACGACATCGCGGGGGCGTGCGACAGCGTCCGCAGCTTCCTCGACGTGCTGACGAACTGGTACATCCGCCGCAGCCGCGAGCGGTTCTGGGGCACCGGATCGTCCGCGAGCACGGGCACCGAGCACGAGGCGTCGAGCAACGAGGCGTTCGACACGCTCTACACCGCGCTCGAGGTCGTGACGCGCGCCGCGGCGCCGCTGCTGCCGTTCGAGACCGAGCAGATCTGGCGCGGCCTGACGGGCGGACGCTCGGTGCACCTCACCGACTTCCCCGTCGCCGACGACCTGCCCGCGGACGCCGACCTCGTCACGGCGATGGACCGCGCCCGTGAGGTGTGCTCCGCAACGCTCGCCATCCGAAAGGCCGAGAAGCTGCGCGTGCGCCTGCCGCTGGAGTCGGTGACGTTCGTCGGTGAGAACCCGCACCCGTTGGAGCAGTTCGCCGATCTGATCTCCGACGAGGTCAACGTCAAGAACGTCGTGCTCGCCGACTCGGCGAACGTCGACGCGGATGCGCTCGGCGTCAGCCGGCGCCTCACCGTCAACGCTCGCGCGGCCGGCCCTCGGCTCGGCAAGAACGTGCAGCAGGCCATCAAGGGCAGCAAGTCCGGCGACTGGTCGCTGGGCGCCGACGGCGTCGTCACCGCCGGTGGGCTCGCGCTCGAGGAGGGCGAGTACACGCTCGACATGGTCGTCGACACCGAGAAGGCCGGCGCCGACACAGCCGCCGGGATGCTGCCCGGTGGTGGCTTCGTCGTCCTCAACACGCAGGTGACGCCGGAGCTCGCCGCCGAGGGCCTCGCGCGCGACGTCGTGCGCGCCGTCCAGCAGGCCCGGCGCGACGCCGGTCTCGACATCTCCGACCGTATCTCGCTCACCATCACCGGTGACGACGAGGTGTGGGCGGCGACCGTCGCGCACCAGGACCTCATCATGCGTGAGACGCTCGCGGTGCAGTTCGGCTCGGCGGGCACGCAGCACCAGCTGCCCGACGGCGTCGGCACGAGCGCCGAGGTCGGCGACAAGCAGCAGGTGCGTATCGTCGTGAAGAAGGTGGAGAACAAATGAGCGACCAGCGTCCGCGCGACGAGAACGACTACGACGGCGACGGATTCGACGGCGCCGACGTCAACGAACACCTCGTCGAGGGTGAGAGCCCGCGCGACGGGTACGCGACGTTCGGCATCCAGGGCGAATCGTTCGGACACGCGAACGAGGAGATGGATCTCGACGAGTACGTCGCCGAGCACGTCATCGGTGACGGCTCGGCCGGCCCGGGCGGTGAGACGGGCGACGCCGCCGACCCCACGGAGCGCGCCCTGACGACGGGCATCGTCGGCGACAACCTCGTGAGCAAGAAGGCCCAGCGCAGCGGCGACCCCCGGGCCGCCGCTCGCGAGGCCGAGGAAGCTGCAGCGCTGCGGCTGCGGGCGCGCGAGATCGAGGACGAGATCCTCGCGCGCACCCCGGAGAACAACCCCGAACCGTCCCTCGAACGTGTGCGTCGCGCGATGGAACTGCTCGGCGACCCGCAGACGAGCTTCCCGATGATCCACCTCACGGGCACGAACGGCAAGACGTCGACGACCCGCATCGTCGAGCGGCTCGTGCGCGAACGCGGTTTGAAGACAGGGCGATTCACCTCACCGCACCTGCACGACTTCCGTGAGCGCATCAGCCTCGACGGCGAACCCGTCGACGTCGAACGGCTCGTGCGTGTGTGGGACGACATCGAACCGTTCATCGCGATGGTCGACCACGAGAGCACGAGCAACGGCGGCGTGCGGATGACGTACTTCGAGGTCGTCGTCGTCCTCGCCTACGCCGTGTTCGCGGACGCGCCCGTCGACGTCGCAATCGTCGAGGTCGGCCTCGGCGGCGCGTGGGACGCGACGAACGTCGCCGACGGCGTCGTCAGCGTCGTCACGCCCGTGGCGCTCGATCACCAGCGGCTGCTCGGTGACACGGTCGAGGACATCGCGCACGAGAAGAAGGGCATCATCAAGCCCGGCGCGTTCGCCGTCGTCGCCGCGCAGGTGCCGGAGGTCGACGAGATCCTGCGCGAACAGTGCCTCGAGGTCGACGCGACGATGCTGCGCGAGGGCGACGCGTACGCCGTCACCGCGCGCGAGGCGGCCGTCGGCGGGCAGATGATCTCCGTCAAGGGCCTCGCCGGTGAGTACGACGACCTCTTCCTGCCCCTGTTCGGCGCGCACCAGGCACACAACGCCGCGACGGCGATCGCCGCCGTCGAGGCGTTCCTCGGGGGAGGAGAGACTAAGATCGACGACGGCGTGCTGCGCGCCGCGCTCGACGCCGTCACCTCGCCCGGGCGACTCGAGGTGGTGCGGCGCTCGCCGACAGTCCTCGTCGACGCCGCGCACAACCCGGCCGGCGCGCAGGCACTGCGTGAGGCGCTCGCGGATTCCTTCCAGTTCAACCGCCTCGTCGGGCTCGTCGCCGTGCTCGCCGACAAGGACGCCGAAGAGCTGCTGCTCGCGCTCGAACCGACGCTCGACCACGTCGTCGTCACGCGCAACACGTCGCCGCGCTCGATGGATCCGCGCGAACTCGGCCAGCTCGCCGCCGAACTGTACGGCGACGATCGCGTCACCGTCGTCGACAGCCTGCCGGACGCCCTCGACCGCGCGGCGGCCCTCGCCGACGACGAAGGCGTCGGAAGTGGCGTCCTCGCGACGGGCTCCGTCGTCACGGCCGCGGACGTGCGCATGCTGCTGGGGGTGACGTCGTCATGATCGCCGAATGGATCCGTCGCCTCCGCTTCACCGGCGTCGGCGAGAAAAAGACGCGACAGCTTGCGGGCGCCGTCATCGGCTGCCAGGCGTTCGTCCTGTTCTTCTTCGCGCTCGTCGCGTGGGGCCTCGACCACTCCCGGCACCCCGACGGTGGCGGCAACGCGACGACGTTGCTCTGGGTCGGCATTGCGCTGGCTGTGCTCTGCCTGTATTCCAGCGCGTCGATGCGCAAACCGCTCGGCATTCCGTTGGGATGGGTGCTGCAGGCAGCGACGCTGCTCACCGCGTTCATCGTCCCGTCCATGCTCGTCGTCGGCCTCATCTTCCTCTCGCTGTGGATCACCGCGCTCGTACAGGGCGACAAGATGGACGAGCTCACTCGTAACTTCATGAGGGAGTATTCATGAACTGGCTCGAGGCCGTCGTCCTCGGCATCGTGCAAGGGCTCACCGAGTTCCTGCCGATCTCGTCGTCGGCGCACCAACTGCTCGTCGGTCGCGTGTTCTTCGACAACGACGGCGGCGGCGCCGCGTTCACCGCCATCAACCAGCTCGGCACGGAGACGGCCGTCCTCGTGTACTTCTGGAAGGACATCGTCCGCATCATCAAGGCGTGGTTCGGCTCGCTGCGCGGCCACGTCGCGAAGGACGACCCCGACGCGCGGATGGGCTGGCTCGTCATCATCGGCACCCTGCCGATCGGCATCCTCGGCATCCTGTTCAAGAGCGCGATCGAGGGCACGCTGCGCAACCTGTGGATCACCGCGACGATGCTGCTCGTCTTCGCGCTCGTCATCATGCTGGCCGATGTCGTCTCCGACAAGCGCGTCGAGGAAGGCCATCACGAGAAGGGCCTGGACGAGCTGACGTGGGCCGACGGCGTCAAGTACGGCTTCTTCCAGGCACTCGCCCTCATCCCCGGCGTCTCGCGCTCGGGCGGCACCGTCGCCGGTGGTCTGTTCATGGGCTACTCCCGACCCGCCGCGGCTCGCTACTCGTTCCTGCTCGCCATCCCGGCGGTGCTGTCGTCCGGCCTGCTCGAACTCATGGACGTCATCAGCAAGGGCAAGGATCACGACTCCGGCAGTTGGGGCATGATCGCCATCGCGACACTGCTCGCGTTCGGTGTCGGCTACGCCGTCATCTCCTGGTTCATGCGATACATCTCGACGCACAACTTCCGCCCGTTCGTCATCTACCGCATCGCGCTCGCACTCGTCGTCTTCGGGCTGCTCGCGACCGGCACGATCGACGCCGCCGTCAACTGAGCGATCCACGCGCCCGCCGCGACGAACGGCATTCATGATCTGCCCCCGACCTTCGATAGGTTGGGGGCAGATCCGCACTCTCTGCCTGGAGGACACCATGACCGCACAGCTCGAACGCTCCCTCGTCATCATCAAGCCCGACGGCTACCGCCGCGGCCTCACCGGCGAGGTGCTGCGCCGCATCGAAGCGAAGGGCTACACGATCGCCAAGCTGCAGGTGACGGAGGCGACGCGCGACCAGCTCGCTGCGCACTACGCCGAACACGAAGGCAAGCCCTTCTACGAACCGCTCGTCGAATTCATGAGCTCCGGCCCCATCGTCGTCGCGGTCATCGAAGGCAACGACTGCATCAAGGGCTTCCGCTCCCTCGCCGGCGCCACCAACCCCACCGAAGCGGCCCCCGGATCCATCCGCGGCGACCTCGGCCGCGACTGGGGCCTCAAGGTGCAGCAGAACATCGTCCACGGTTCCGACTCCACCGAATCCGCCGAACGCGAGATCGCGATCTGGTTCTGACCTTCCCTCGCTGTGTCTTCCGGTGAGCGACAGGTGTGGGCTCGCAGGCTCGCCCACACC
>NZ_JBXASS010000002.1:259717-261483 GCF_058809565.1 Dermacoccus sp. MPR-E5
GGCCCCTCGCTCGGTGCGACACAGCTTCGGGCGGGATGACGGACGCCGCCTCGACCGCTCACCTCGCACGCTCGGTGTCCGGCCGGGGCGGCGTCCGTCATCCCGGGCCCGCGTTCGCGTGGATCGAGGGTCGGTTCCGGTGAGGCGCTGATCGGATGCGCATGCCACCGAGCGAGGATCGGTGTGCGGTGAGGCGTTGACTGCACATCGGGCTCACCCGGACGGCAGGGGGTGGGGCTCAGCGCGCTGCCGCGCACGTAACGCAGCGGGTGGCTGTCGGGCGAGCCTCGAGACGAGCGTCCGGAATCGTCGCGCCGCAGCGTTCGCACACACCGAACGTTCCCACGTCGACGCGTGCGAGCGCAGCGTCGATCGCAGCGAGTCGGCCACGTCCCTCGTCAGCCAGCGACGAGACCTGGGCCCGGGCGACGGCGACCGTCGAACCCTCCGGGTCGTGCTCGTCGTCGATGTTCGCATCGCGCGCCGACTCGACGATGTCGGCCCAACTCTCATCCAACCCCCGCAGGCGAGCCACCGTCTCCCGACGTTTCTCGACCAGCAGCGCGCGAGCAGCGTCCGGGGTCATGCCCCCATCGTACGGTCACCGTCGGCCAACCCGCCACGGCACCGGGACGAGCGACAGTGGGCCGAGCTGCACCGCAGTGCGTCGCGTCGGGACGGGGACGCCTCAAGACGACCGCCGCGTCACGCGCCCCGTCGAAGTGCCACGACGAAGCGCCACGCCGGGCGTCACCGCTGCGGCGTGCGCTGCCACAGCGCCGCGAACACGTCGGCCTCCTCGCGGGGAAACTCCTGGCCCACCGCGTGTCGCGGGCCGGTGGCGCAGGTGCCAACGTGTACTCACCCGCTTCGCGCCGGAGACAACCGACGTTGACGAGCTCGCAGCGCGGATACGCAGGGTCCTCGTGGACCTCAGCCAGCATCCGCGACACCTCGGCCTCCGGGTACGCTCGACGCGGTTCGAAACGCGTGACGAGACGAGGAGCACGGCCATGCGCTTCGTTCGCTTCGTGGGGATGGTGCGCAGGCGGCTGTCGTCGAAGAACTGACGAGCCGACTTCCCCAGAGCCGTCGGGATGATGGGGTCCTGGGCGAGAGGGCTTGGCGCGCCGTTCGGGATGGGGGACGCCGCCCGGTCGGTCGGAGGCTGTTCGATCGCAGGCTGCGTCCGCGTCAGTTCGGTGCGTGCCTGCAGGTAGGTCGCGTCAGACGCGGCCATCCGGGCGCGCACGAACTTCTTGAAATCGGCATCTCGGGTCATGTCAATCGCTTTCGCGCGTCGAGAACGCCCCAGCCGCACGACGCGTCAGGCGCATGCTGCGGGAGATGATCCGCCTGAGAATCCGCTTCCCTTCGCTCCGACGCATCCGGGCTGAGGCCGGGCGTGAGCTGGGCGCAGGCGGCGCCACGGTCATCGTGCCGTGCCGGCGCGGCGCGGCGCCCGGCCAGCGAATTTGCGTCCGCCCCTTGCTCGGCGAACGGCGGCACCCAGACAACTTTGAAATACTCACCCGGTGCTCGGACGACTGAAGACCCCCTCGCGTGATCTCGCGATCGACCTCGGGACCGCGCACACGCTCGTCTACGAGAGCGGGCAGGGCATCGTCGTCGACGAACCCAGCGTCGTCGCACTCGACGCGGCGACCGGCGACCTGCTCGCCGCCGGCCACGACGCCAAGGAGATGCTCGGACGAGCCCCCGGGCGCGTCTCCGTCGTCCGCCCCCTCGTCGGCGGCGTCATCAGC